>NZ_JAQISV010000016.1:0-137803 GCF_048569675.1 Geodermatophilus sp. CPCC 206100 | reverse complement strand
CCCTGGTCGCCCCGGTCGCCGCTGCCGCGGTGGCCGCCGCGGCGACCCGCGCCGACGAGGAGGCCGCCGCCCGCGCCGCCTCCGCCCGGGACGCGGCGGTGGCCCAGGCGCTGGCCCGGCCCGGCGAGCCGGCCGATCTCCGGGAGCCGGCCGCGGTGCCGGCGGCCGCGCCCGTCGAGGCGCCGGCACCCCCGCCGCCGGTCGAGCAGCCGGCGGTCGAGCAGCCGCGGGACACCCTGGTCGGCCGCACCGTCGGCGTCGAGGAGACCGGCGGCATCGGGGGGCTCTTCGCCGGGTCCCCGCCGGCCGAGGCGGAGCCCGACGAGGCCGCGGTCGCGCCGCCGGTCGCCCCGCCGCCTCCCGCGCCGCCCGCCGCCGGGGTCCCGCTGGTGGGTCCCCGGCGCCGCCCGGCCTCGTCCCGGCGCACGCTGCTGCTGGTCGCGGCCGCGCTGCTGCTCGTCGTCGTCCTCGGGGTCGGCGGAGCGCTCCTGCTCGGCGGGGACGACGACCCCTCCGCGTCCTCCCAGGCGGGCACGTCCGCGGCCTCGGCGTCGACCGCGCCGGCGTTGGAGGAGACCGGGCCGCAGCCGGGCGACAGCGAGGTGGTCGACGGCCGGACGTTCGTCGTCCAGGGGGTGCAGGTCGACCCGACGTGCGCCGGCAACGCCTACGGCGAGGTGGCCGACTTCTTCGCCCAGGGCGACTGCACCGGCCTGGCCCGGGCGCTGTACTCGACCGACGTCGCCGGGCGGCCGGTGGTGGTCTCGGTGTCGACGGTGGCCATGCCCGACACCGCCGGCGCCCGCGAGCTGCGCGCGCTGACCGACCGCAACGGCAGCGGCAACGTCAGCGACCTGCTGCGGGAGGGCGTGCGCTACGCCGGGAGCCCGCAGGCCCTGTCCGGGGCGGAGTACGCCAGCGCCGTCTCCGGCAGCACCGTCACCATCGTCGAGACCGCGTGGGCGGGTCCGGGCTCCGGGGGCAGCGCCGCCGACCTCGACGTCGTCGCCTCCGCCGGCCTCGTCCTCCCCATGCCGGAGCCCACCGCCTGAGGCCGGGGCGCGCCTACGAGGTGGCGGCGGCCTCGGCCATCGCGGCCAGCAGGACGGCCATCCGCTCCCGGGGCAGCCGCCCGGCGCTGTGCGGCGTCGAGTTGACCAGTCCGAACAGAGCGTGCGCCCGCGCCCGGCTCGCGGCGGTGTCCGCCTGCGGGTGCAGCCGGCCCAGCACGCCCACCCACACCTCGACGTAGCGGCGCTGCAGCCTCCGCACCTGGGCGGCGTCGGCCTCGGTCAGTGAGACGAGGTCGCGGTCGTGCACGGTGATCAACGCGGGGTTGTCCAGGGCGAAGTCGACCTGGAAGGCGATCAGCGAGCGCAGTTGGGCCAGCGGCTCCGCGCCGGCGGCGGCCACCTGGCCGGTGCCGCCGGCGAGCAGCCGCTCGCTGATGCCGACCAGCATCTCGGCCAGCATCGCGTCCTTGCTGGCGAAGTGCCGGTAGATCGCCGGGCCGGTCACCCCGACCGCCGCACCGACGTCGTCGACGCCCACCGCGCGGGACCCGCGCTCGGCGAACAGCTGGGCGGCCGCCCGCAGGATCTGCTCGCGGCGCGACGGCCGCGCCGCGTCGGCGTGCAGGGCGGTGTCGACGTCGGCCACGGACCGGATGTTAACGCTCGTTGACCCGGCGAGTGAACCGCCGTTAACATCCGGGCCGTGGATGCCCCCGTTTTGCCCCGGAGCTCCGCTGCCGACGCGGCGGCCGGCGCGCGCAACGCCGCCGTGCACGCGGAGCTGGCCGCCGACCTGGCCGCGCAGCTGCGGCGGGTGGCCGAGGGCGGCGGGGAGCGGGCGCGGCAGCGGCACGTCGAGCGCGGCAAGCTCCTGCCCCGCGAGCGGGTCGACGCCCTGCTCGACCCCGGCAGCCCCTTCCTCGAGCTCTCCCCGCTGGCCGCGCACGGTCTCTACGGCGGGGACGCCCCGGCCGCCGGGATCATCACCGGCATCGGCCGGGTCGCCGGCCGGGAGTGCGTCGTCGTGGCCAACGACGCCACCGTCAAGGGCGGCACCTACTACCCGATCACGGTGAAGAAGCACCTGCGGGCGCAGGAGGTGGCGCTGGCCAACCGGCTGCCGTGCGTCTACCTGGTCGACTCCGGCGGCGCCTTCCTGCCGCTGCAGGACGAGGTCTTCCCCGACCGCGAGCACTTCGGCCGGATCTTCTACAACCAGGCGACGATGTCGAAGGCCGGCATCCCGCAGATCGCCGCCGTCCTCGGGTCGTGCACCGCGGGCGGTGCCTACGTGCCGGCGATGAGCGACGAGGCGGTCATCGTCCGCGAGCAGGGCACGATCTTCCTGGGCGGCCCGCCGCTGGTGAAGGCCGCGACCGGCGAGGTCGTCACGGCGGAGGAGCTCGGCGGCGGCGACCTGCACAGCCGGGTCAGCGGGGTGACCGACCACCTCGCCGAGGACGACGCGCACGCGCTCCAGCTGGTCCGGCAGATCGTCGGCACGCTGGGCCCGCGCAGCCCCCGGCCGTGGGACGTCGAGCCGGCCGAGGAGCCCCTGTACCCAGCGGAGACGCTCTACGAGGTCGTGCCGCCGGACCCGCGCACCCCCTACGACGTCCGCGAGGTGATCGCGCGGCTGGTCGACGGCAGCCGCTTCGCCGAGTTCAAGCCGCTCTACGGGCAGACGCTGGTCACCGGGTTCGCCCGGCTGCACGGCCACCCGGTCGGCATCGTCGCCAACAACGGCGTGCTGTTCAGCGAGTCCGCGCTCAAGGGTGCGCACTTCATCGAGCTCTGCGACCGGCGCAGCATCCCCCTGCTGTTCCTGCAGAACATCTCCGGGTTCATGGTCGGCCGCGACTACGAGGCCGGCGGCATCGCCAAGCACGGCGCCAAGATGGTCACCGCCGTCGCCTGCGCCCGGGTGCCGAAGCTGACCGTCGTCATCGGCGGCTCGTTCGGCGCGGGCAACTACTCGATGTGCGGCCGGGCGTACTCGCCCCGCTTCCTGTTCACCTGGCCCAACGCCCGCATCTCGGTGATGGGCGGGGAGCAGGCGGCGTCGGTCCTCGCGCAGGTGCGCCGCGACGGGCTGGAGGCCCGCGGCGAGGAGTGGCCGGCCGAGGAGGAGGAGGCGTTCAAGAAGCCGATCCGCGACCAGTACGAGCACCAGGGCCACCCCTACTACGCCACTGCCCGGCTGTGGGACGACGGCGTGATCGACCCCGCGCAGACCCGCACCGTGCTCGGCCTGGCCCTGTCCGCCTGCGCCAACGCGCCGCTCGAGGACGTCGGCTACGGCGTCTTCCGGATGTGAAGGGGGCCTTGGTGGCCACAGAGGCCGTCCTGACCGGGGAGTGGTGACGGTCGTGTTCGACACCGTCCTGGTCGCCAACCGCGGCGAGATCGCCGTCCGCGTCATCCGCACGCTGCGGTCGATGGGCATCCGCTCGGTCGCCGTGTACAGCGCGGCGGACGCCGGTGCGCTGCACACCCGCGTCGCCGACGTCGCCGTCCCCATCGGCCCGGCGCCCGCGGCCGAGAGCTACCTGTCGATCGAGCGGGTCCTGGACGCCGCGGTCCGCACCGGCGCGCAGGCGGTCCACCCCGGCTACGGCTTCCTGTCGGAGAACGTCGAGTTCGCGCGGGCCTGCGAGAAGGCCGGGATCACCTTCATCGGCCCGCCGGTCGCCGCGATCGAGGCGATGGGCGACAAGATCCGGGCGAAGCGGACGGTCATGGCCGCGGGCGTCCCCGTCGTGCCCGGCCGGACCGAGCCCGGCATGGACGACGACGCGGTCGCCGCCGCGGCGGTCGAGGCCGGCTTCCCCGTGCTGCTCAAGCCCAGCGCCGGCGGGGGCGGCAAGGGCATGCGGGTGGTGCGGTCGGCGGCCGAGCTGCCCGACGCGATCGCGGGCGCCCGGCGGGAGGCCCGCGGCTCCTTCGGCGACGACACGCTCCTGGTCGAGCGCTACATCGGCGCGGCCCGGCACATCGAGGTGCAGGTGCTCGGCGACGCGCACGGCACCGTCGTCCACCTGGGCGAGCGCGAGTGCAGCCTGCAGCGGCGGCACCAGAAGGTCATCGAGGAGGCCCCCTCCCCGCTGCTGGACGGCGCCCAGCGCGCCGCCATGGGCGCCGCCGCCGTCGAGGCGGCCCGCGCGGTCGGGTACACCGGCGCGGGGACGGTCGAGTTCATCGTCGACGCCGAACGGCCGGCCGACTTCTTCTTCCTGGAGATGAACACCCGGCTGCAGGTCGAGCACCCGGTCACCGAGATGGTGACCGGACTGGACCTGGTCGAGCTGCAGCTGCGGGTGGCGGCGGGGGAGCGGCTGCCGTTCGGCCAGGACGACGTCCGGCTGGACGGGCACGCGATCGAGGCGAGGCTCTACGCCGAGGACCCGGCGCGGGGCTTCCTCCCGCAGACCGGCACCGTCCTCGGCCTGCGGGAGCCCACCGGCGCCGGCGTCCGGCTGGACAGCTCGCTCGCGCCCGGCTCCGTCGTCGGCACCGACTACGACCCGATGCTGGCCAAGGTGGTCGCGCACGGCCCCGACCGGGAGACCGCCCGCGCGCGGCTGGTCGGCGCCCTCGGCGCCACCGCCGTCCTCGGCGTGCCGACGAACACGGCGTTCCTGCGGGCGCTGCTCACCGATCCCGACGTCGTCGCCGGCCGCCTGGACACCGGCCTGATCGAGCGGCGCGGCGAGGCGCTCACCGCCGCCGAGCCGCCGTCCCCGGCCGTGTACGCGGCCGCCGCGCTCGCGCTGCAGCTGGAGGCCGAGCCGACGGGTCCGGTCGTGGACCGCTGGGACGTCCCCGATGGCTGGCGGCTGGGCGAGCCGGCCTGGACGGTCCGCCGCCTGCAGGCCGCCGGCGGGGACCCGGTGACGGTGCGGCTGCGCGGCCGGTCGTCGGCGGCGGAGCTGTGCGTCGGGGACGGCGCCCCGGTGCCCGCCTCGGCCACCCGGGACGGCGACGTGCTGGCCGTGACGCTGGACGGCGTCACCCACCGCTCCACCGTCGTCCACGCCGGGGGCGAGGTCTGGCTGGCCGCGGACGGGCGGGTGACCGCCCTCCGCGAGCACGAGCGGCTGCACTCCGCGGCCGAGGGCGCCGGCGGGGACGGCGTCGTGGGCGCACCCATGCCCGGCACGGTCACGGTGGTGCGCGCGGCGGTCGGCGACCGGGTGGAGGCGGGGACCCCGCTCCTGGTCGTCGAGGCGATGAAGATGGAGCACGTGCTGACCGCCCCCGTCGCGGGGACGGTCACCGAGCTCGGCGTGACGGCCGGCCAACAGGTCCGGCTCGACGAGCGGGTGGCCGTGGTGACCCCACCGGCCGCCGACGAGGGGGAGTGACCCGGGTGCTGGACTACCGGCTCGACGAGGAGACCGAGGCCCTGCGCAAGGTGGTGCGGGAGTTCGCGCAGGACGTGATCGCGCCGCAGATCGGCGGGTTCTACGAGCGCGACGAGTTCCCCACCGCGATCGTGCGGCAGATGGGCGAGCTGGGCCTGTTCGGGCTGCCCTTCCCCGAGGAGTACGGCGGCTCCGGCGGGACCTACTTCACCCTCTGCGTGGCGCTGGAGGAGCTGGCGCGGGTGGACTCCTCGGTCGCGATCACCCTGGAGGCCGGGGTCTCGCTCGGGGCCATGCCCATCTACCGGTTCGGCACCGAGGAGCAGAAGCGGACGTGGCTGCCGCGCCTGTGCGAGGGCGAGGCGCTGGCGGCCTTCGGGCTCACCGAGCCCGGCGGCGGCTCCGACGCCGGAGCCACCCGCACCACCGCGCGGCTGGAGGACGGGCACTGGGTGGTCAACGGCGCCAAGGCCTTCATCACCAACTCCGGCACGGACCTGACCGAGCTGGTCACCGTCACGGCCGTCACCGGCACCCGGCCGGACGGCGGCAAGGAGATCTCGGCCATCGCGATCCCGTCGGGGACGCCGGGGTTCAGCGTCGGCCAGCGCTACTCGAAGGTCGGCTGGAACGCCTCCGACACCCGCGAGCTGTCCTTCAGCGACTGCCGCGTCCCCGCGGAGAACCTGGTGGGCGAGCGTGGCCGCGGCTACGGGCAGTTCCTGTCGATCCTCGACGAGGGGCGCATCGCGATCTCCGCGCTCGCCGTCGGGCTCGCGCAGGGGTGCGTCGACGAGTCGGTGAAGTACGCCGCCCAGCGCGAGGCGTTCGGCCAGCCGATCGGCCGCAACCAGGCGATCCAGTTCATGATCGCCGACATGGAGGTGCGGGCCTCGACCGCCCGGCTGGCCTACTACCGGGCGGCCGAGAAGATGCTCCGCGGGGAGCCGTTCAAGCGCGAGGCGTCGATCGCGAAGCTGTACAGCTCCGAGATCGCGATGGACAACGCCCGCTACGCGACCCAGGTGCACGGCGGGTACGGCTTCATGAACGAGTTCCCGGTCGGCCGGTTCTACCGCGACGCGAAGATCCTCGAGATCGGCGAGGGGACCAGCGAGGTGCAGCGGATGCTCATCGCCCGCGACCTCGGCGTCGGCTGAGAGCCGGAGGTCCGGCGCTCCCGGCTCACTTCAGCAGCCGGCGCAGCACCTTGCCGGTCGGCGACCGGGGGACCGTGTCGGTGAAGACGACATCGCGCACCTTCTCCTGGGGGGCCACCCGGTCGGCCACGTACTCGATGAGCTCCTCCTCGGAGACCGTGCCGCTCCGGACGACGAACGCCCGCGGCAGCTCGCCGGCCTCCTCGTCGGGGACCCCCACCACGGCCGCGTCCGCCACGGCCGGGTGGGTGATCAGCACGGCCTCGAGCGCCGCGGGGGCGACCTGGTGGCCCTTGTACTTGATCAGCTCCTTGACCCGGTCGAGCAGGAAGACCCAGCCATCGGCGTCGACGGTCGCGAGGTCGCCGGTGCGCATCCAGCCCTCGGCGTCGAGCGTGGCCGCGGTCGCCGCCGGCTCGTTGAGGTACCCGGCCATGACCTGCGCGCCGCGGACCCACAGCTCCCCGGTCTCGGCGTCCTGCCCGCTGATCGGGTCGACCAGCCGCGCCTCGGTGCCGGCCACCAGCATCCCGGCCGACCCGGGCGGCCGGACGTGCCCCCCGCTCAGGGGTGCGATGGCCAGCATGGGGCCGGTCTCGGTCATCCCGTAGCCCTGCAGGACCACGCAGCCGAGGCGGGCGGCGCAGGCCTGCTCGAGCCCGGCGCCCAGCGGGGCCGCGCCGCTGCCGAGCACCTCGAGCGCGGAGAGGTCGGCGTCGTCGACGGCCGGGTGCTTGGCCAGCGCCAGCACGATCGGCGGCACCACGATCTGCTTGGCCACCCGGTGGCGCGTCAGCAGGCCGAGGAACTCCGGCAGGTCGAAGCGGGGCATCGTCACGGTCGTGGCGCCCTCGTGCAGCGGGTGCACCAGCTGGGTGGCGAACCCGGCGGCGTGCCACCACGGGAGCACGGCGACCGTGGTGTCGGTCGGGGCGTAGGCGAACAGCGGCTCGGTCTGCGCACAGCTGGCGACCAGCGACCGGTGGGTCAGCCGGACGCCCTTGGGCAGGCCGGTGGTCCCGCTGGAGTACGGCAGCAGGGCGACGTCGGCGGGGTTCCCGGCGACGGTCCGCCCCCTCTCGGCGTCGAGCAGCTCGGCGAAGGACCGGGCGCCGGGTGCCTCGCCGAGGACGACGAGGTCGGTCACGCCCGCCTTGTCCGCGGCGACCCCCACGCGGTCCAGCAGGGCAGGGACGGTCACCAGACACCGGGCGCCGGAGTCCTGCAGCTGGACGAGGACCTGCTCGGGCGGTGCCAGCGGGTTGATCGGCGTCACCGCGGCTCCGGCGGCCTGGGCGCCGAGCAGGGCCACCGCCCAGTCCGGGCAGTTGGGGGCCATGAGCGCCACGACGTCGCCCCGGGCGGTGCCGGCGGCGGCGAAGCCGGCCGCGGCGCGGTGCACGGACTCGTCGAGCTCGGCGTAGCTGGTCACTCTCCCGGTGGCCCCGTCGACGAGCGCCGGCGCGTCGCCGAGCTCGGCCGCGCGATCCAGCAGGAACGCGGGCAGGGTCTGGTCGGGGATGGGGACGGCGGGGAACCGACTGCGGATGATCATGACGGGTCCTTCCCGGTCCGGGGTGCGGTGCGGACGACGGGCGCGAGAGCGACGGCCTCCGCCGGCGCCGGGCGGCACGACGAGGTGCTGCTCGACGCCACCCATGCTGACCCTCGCCGAGGCCGATGGGGAGGCGTTCGCCCGCCGCCATCGACCCGCCCGCAGCTCTCCCGACGCACCACCCGGGAGCCGCCGCCGACCCCCGCGACGCGGCTCAGGCGGTGACGTCGACGAGGACCTTGCCGACCGCGCCGTCCTCGACCGCACGGTGCGCCTGCGCGGTCTCGGCCAGCGGGTAGACGTGCAGCGGCAGCCCGGCGTCCTCGCCCACCCGGACCGCGCCGTCCTGCACGGCGGCGTTGACGTCCTCGACGGCGAGGGCCTTGGCCCGCTCCGGCTCGGTGTAGACGAGGACGAACTGCCAGCGGGCGTTGGGGTTCATCGAGGCGCGGACCGGCAGCGTCATCTGGTCGCCGCCGTTGTTGGCGTAGATCGCCACCGCGCCGTGCCGCCCGACGACCTGCGCGTCGACGGCCGCGTTCTGCGCCGGCGCCACCTCGACGACCGCGTCGACGCCCTTCGTCGTGATCTTGTGGACCTCGGCGACGACGTCCTGCTCCCGGTAGTCGACGACGTGGCTGGCCCCGGCGGCGGCGGCCAGCTGCGCCTTGCGCGGGCTGCTCACGGTGGCGATGACGGTGGCGTCGGCCCAGCGGGCCAGCTGGATCGCGGCGTTGCCCACCGCGCCGGCGCCGCCCTGCACGAGCACGGTGCGCCCGGTCAGCGAGCCGGGTCCGAGCCGGTCGGGGAGCGACTCGGCCACGGTCAGGCAGCGGTGCGCGGTGAGGAAGGGGATGCCCAGCGCGGCCCCCAGCTCGAAGGAGGGGCCGGCGCCGAGCAGCACCACCTGTCGGGCGGGGACGACGGTGTACTCGGCGGCGGTGCCGGAGGGGCGCTGCCAGGCCGCCTCCCAGATCCACACCCGCTCGCCGACCAGGACCGGGTCGACGCCCTCGCCGACGGCGTCCACGGTGCCCGAACCGTCCTGGTTGGGGACCTGCCCGTCCGCCCCGAGCGCGGCGCCGGCGGTCGCGCCGCTGCGGCTCTTCCAGTCGGTGGGGTTCACCCCGGAGAAGGCCACGCGCACCCGGACCTCGCCGGGACCGGGCTCCGGCACGGGCCGGTCGGTGAGGGTCAGGACGTCGGGCCCGCCGGGCTGGGTGTAGGTGATGGCTCGCACGCGTCCTCCCTACCCGGTCGGCGGGTGGGGTGCAGCGCACGGATCCGTTCCGTCGGTCAGCCGGCGACGATCAGCAGGACGACGGTGTCCTCGTCCGCGTGCAGCGAGTGCCGGCGCGGCGGGATCGGGGTCAGGTGGTGCGGGCCGAGCTCCTGGACCTCCGCGCCGGCGACCAGCCGGGCCCGACCGCGCAGCACCTGCAGGCTGGCCGCGCCGGGCGCCTCGTGCTCGGCCAGCTCGGACCCGGCCAACAGGGCCAGGACGGTCTGACGGAGGCCGTCGGCCGGGTGCGGCAGTGACCGGGCGGCCCGGCGGGCCGACGCCTCGCCGGCGCGGGTCAGCAGCTCGTCGGCCAGGTGCTGCAGATCGGTCACGGGCGGCATCCTCCCGACCTCAGCGCCAGCGGACCACCTCCGGACGGCGGCCGAGGACGCGGGTCACGTCGCGGGCCGCGCGCTCCCCGGCGTTGACCAGCACCGGACGGGGCGTGCCCGCGAACAGCGGCAGGTCCGAGGCGCTGTCGCTGTAGACCGCCGCCCACGGTGGCGGGTACCCGCGCTCGGTGAGCAGCCGGACCTTCCCCTCGCCCATCGCCCGCCGGACCCACGGGCGGCGCCAGGTGCCGGTCGACCCGACGACGTCGACGTCGGCCAGCCCGACCGCGGCCAGGAAGCCGCGGGCCAGGGTCTCCTCGCACCCGGTGGCGACGACGACCCGGTCGCCCGCGGCCCGGTGCGCCCGCACGCAGGCGATCGCCTCGGCGACCGCGGCCTCCGGGCGGCGGGTCAGCGCGGCGCGGTAGGCCCCGGCCACCGCCTCGACGTCCGGGACGCGCCGTCCGCCGACCGCCAGCCGGGTCATGAGTCGTGCGGCCAGCGGCCGGGTCCAGGGCAGCGCCGAGCCGACCAGCAGCACCGGCGCGGCGACCAGCAGCGGCAGCGCGCGCAGTGGGGCCTGCCTCAGCCGGCCGGCGAGGAACAGTGTCGAGGCGTCGCCGCCGAGCAGCACCTTGTCCAGGTCGACGACGACGGTCGGGTCCATGCCGGGGGAGTACCGGAGTGTGGTGGTGCAGGAAACCTGCACCGGGGCACTCCGCACCCGCGCCGCTCGCGTTGCCGGTGCGCAGCCGGGCTGGTGGGGTCGGGGAGTGCCCGTGCCGACCGCCGACCGCCAGTCCCGGGCCGTGCCCCCCGTCGTGCGGCGGATCCGGCAGTACCGGCAGGTCACCGGCCGCCTCCCACCCCTGCTGCGACCCCGCACGTTCAACGAGAAGCTCAACTGGCGCATCTGCCTCGACCGGCGGGCGCTGCTGGCGCCGACCTGCGACAAGCTCGCCATGAAGGACTCCGCCCGCCGGCTCGCGCCCGGCCTGGTGCGGGTGCCCCGGACCCTGTGGTCGGGCACCGACGTGCGGGAGCTGGCGGAGGTCGGCCTCCCGCGGCACTGGGTGCTCAAGCCCAACCACTCCTGCCGGCGGGTGCTCGTGGGTGCCGGCGCGGCCGACCCCGCGGTGCTCGCCGACCGCACCGCAGGCTGGGTCGGGGAGGAGTACTGGCGGCTCAACGAGGAGTGGGCCTACCGCCGCGCCCGTCCCGGGCTGCTCGTCGAGGAGTTCGTGGGCGTGCCCGGCCACGTGCCCGTCGACCTCAAGGTGCTGGTCTTCGCCGGCGTGCCCCGGGTCGTCGAGGTGCACACCGGGCGGGGCGCCCAGCACGGCATCCGGTTCCACACCCCCGACTGGCAGCCGCTGCCGTGGACGGCCGGCTACCGCCCCGGACCGCCGGCCCCGCCGCCGCGCCGGCTCGACGACCTGCTGGCGGCGGCCGCGGCCCTGGCCGTCGGGTTCGACATGCTCCGCGTCGACTTCTACGAGCACGACGGCGAGCTCTGGTTCGGCGAGCTGACCCCGTACCCCGGCGGCGGGTGGACGGCGCTGGAGCCCGACGTCGACGCGCTGCTGGGCAGCTGGTGGGCCCTGCCCGGGCGGCGGGCCGCCGCCGCGGGGGCGTGGACTCCCGGACCGGCGGTAGAGGAGGCCGCGGCCTGAGGGCTCGCGCGGGGCACCCCCTTCGGGTGGGAGCCGCGCGGGGGACTTCACCTCGTTCGTAGACGGCCGATGTCCCTGACGTGTACCGCAGACTCCCCGCCCGGCTCTCCGGCCTGCTCCCGCAGGGCCGCATGCTGCCCGACGAGGTCTGGCGGCGCCGGCACCGCGCCATCGTCGTCATCGCGGGTGTGCAGGCCCTGGCGCTCGCCGCGATCGGCCCGTTCGTCGGGGCGGACGCCCTCACCAGCCTCTTCGCCGCGCTGGCGGTGGCCTACCCCCTGCTGTTCCTGGCGCTGCCCGGTGCCGGTCGCGGCCTCCAGGCAGCGGCGACCACCACCAGCCTGCTCGCCGCCTCGGTGGCCCTCGTCGCGCTGCTCGACGGTCTGACCGAGGCCCACTTCCACTTCTTCGTCGTCATCGGGATCGTGTCCCTGTACCAGAGCCGGATGCCGTTCGGCGCCGCGCTGCTCGTGGTGCTCGGCCACCACGGCGTGATCGGCAAGCTGGCTCCGCAGGCGGTGTTCGGGCACGACCACGCCACCTCCAACCCCTGGACGTGGGCGGCGCTGCACGGCGGCTTCGTGCTGGCGGCCAGCCTCGCCCACCTGGCGGCCTGGCGGCTGAACGAGCAGCAGGAGCTGCGCGATCCGCTCACCGGCCTGGCCAACCGAACCCAGCTGGTGGAGGCCGCCGACCGGCGGCTGGCGTGCGATCCCCGCCCGGTCAGCGTGCTGCTGCTCGACGTCGACGACTTCCGCGACGTCAACGACGCCCGCGGGCACGCGGCCGGCGACCGGCTGCTCGTGGCCGTCGGCCGGCGCATCGCCGGCTGCGTGCGCCCGGGTGACCAGGTCGCCCGGCTCGGCGGCGACGAGTTCGCCGTCCTGGTGGACGGCGGTCCCGAGCTCGCCCGCACCGTGGGGGAGCGCATCCTGCTGGCCCTGGCCGACCCGATCGCCGTCGACGGCCGGCCGGTGGCGCTGCACGTGAGCGCCGGCGTCGCCGACACCGAGACCGCCGGCGAGCGGGACGCGGTCACCCTGCTGCGCAACGCCGACCTGGCGATGTACATGGCCAAGGCGCTCGGCAAGAACCGGCTCGTCCACTACGCCGACGGCATGGCCCAGGCGGCGCGGAACAAGGCCGAGCTGCTGCAGGACCTCACCGTGGCCATCCCGGCCGGCCAGTTCGAGGTCCACTACCAGCCGACCGTCGACCTGCCCACCGGCACGACGACCGGCTACGAGGCGCTGCTGCGCTGGCACCACCCGACCCGCGGCCTGGTGCCCCCGGCGGAGTTCATCCCGCTCGCCGAGGAGGGCGCGCACATCGTCGCGATCGGCCGCTGGGTGCTCACCGAGGCGACCCGCCAGGCCGCGACCTGGTCGGCGGAGGCCGAGCGGCCCATCGGCATCGCGGTCAACCTCTCGCCGCGGCAGCTGGCCGACGACGACGTGGTCACCACCGTGCGCGACGCGCTGGCCGGCAGCGGCCTGCCGCCCCGCCAGCTGACGCTGGAGGTCACCGAGGGGGTGCTCGTCCACGACGTCGACGCCGTGGTCGCGCAGCTGCGCTCGCTGCGGGCGCTCGGCGTCCGCATCGCCATCGACGACTTCGGCACCGGCTACTCCAGCCTCTCCTACCTGCGCCGGCTGCCCGCGGACATCGTCAAGATCGACCGGAGCTTCGTGCAGGACCTCGAGACGGGGATCCGGACGCGGACGCTCGTCGCCTCGATCATCGAGCTGGCCCGCAGCCTGCACCTGGACGTCGTCGCCGAGGGCGTGGAGACCGAGGGGCAGCACGCCGTCCTCCGGGGCCTGGCCTGCTCGCACGCGCAGGGCTACCTCTTCGGCCGCCCGCAGCCCGCCGCGGTCCAGACCCCGGCCGGCGACCGGGTGCCGGCTGTCCGACTGCCCGCGCCGCGCTGTCCCACCCCGCTCGTCCGCCGCTGAGCCGGCCCGCGTCGCCGCGTGCCGGCGAGTAGCGGGCTGCCGTGGTCTCCCCGGCCGTGCCGACCACGGCCGGCCGCCACTCGGCGGTCAGCGCGGGGTGATCGACAGGGTCAGCGCGCGGCGGCCCGCCTCGGAGCGGGCGGTGGCCATCCGCTCGGCCGACGGCGTCCCGTACTCGGTGGTCCGCTGGCGGGCCGGCCGCCCGATGGCCGCGGCCATCGCCTCCAGCTGCGCGATGGTCTTCAGCGAGCCGTTCTCGCTGCCGGCCATCCGGCTGATCGTCTCCTCCATGAGCGTGCCGCCGAGGTCGTTGGCCCCGCCCTGCAGCACGGTCTGCGTGCCGGCGTCCCCGAGCTTCACCCAGGAGGTCTGGATGTTCGGGATGCGGCCGTGCAGCAGCAGCCGGGCGACGGCGTGCACCGCGCGGTTCTCCCGCACCGTGGGCCCGGGGCGGGCGACGCCGGCCAGGTAGATCGGCGAACTGTGGTGGACGAAGGGCAGCAGCACGAACTCGGTGAAGCCGCCGGTCTCGTCCTGCACGCGGGCCAGCGTGCGCAGGTGGGCCACCCAGTGGGCGGGGGTGTCGACGTGGCCGTACATCATCGTCGACGTCGTCGGGATGCCCACCCGGTGCGCGGTCGTGATGATCTCGACCCAGGTCGCGGCCGGCAGCTTGCCCTTGGTGAGCACCCAGCGGACGTCGTCGTCGAGGATCTCCGCCGCCGTCCCGGGCACGCTGTCCAGGCCCGCCTCTCGCGCGGCGACCAGGAACTCCTCGAACGACAGCCCGGTGCGGGCGGCGCCGTTGACGATCTCCATGGGTGAGAAGGCGTGCAGGTGGATGGCCGGCTGCCGGCGCTTCACCTCGCGGGCCAGGTCGAGGTAGGCGCTGCCGGGCAGGTCGGGGTGGATGCCGCCCTGCATGCAGATCTCGGTGGCCCCGGCGGCCCACGCCTCGTCGACCCGGTCGCCGACCTGGGACAGCGACAGGGTGTAGGCGTCGGCGTCGGTGCGCCGCTGGGCGAAGGCGCAGAACCGGCAGCCGGTGTAGCAGACGTTGGTGAAGTTGATGTTCCGGTTGACGACGTAGGTGACGTCGTCGCCGTTGACGTCCCGGCGGACGGCGTCGGCCAGCGCGCACAGCGCCTCGAGGTCGCTGCCGTCCGCGCCGAGCAGCGCCAGGTACTCCGCGTCGGTCAGCCCGGCCGGGTCGGCCTCCGCGCGCCGCAGCGCGGCCCGCACCCCGGGGTCGCCGGTGGCCAGGGCGGTGGAGTGCCCGTCGCGGGCGGACGTCGTCCGGTCACGCAGCTCGGCCCAGTCGCCGTAGACGGCGTCGAAGTCGCTGCGCCGGTCGCCGGTGCGCCCGACGGTGTCGACCTCGACGTGCAGGTCCACCCGGCCCGCCGACGTCCACGCCTCGTCGGGCTCCTGCCACGGCAGCCCGGCCGGGAGGCGTCCCTCCACGGCCAGCCCGTCGGGGCCGGCCAGGGCGGCCACGTGTGGGCGCACCCGCGGGTCCAGCCACGGCTCGGGCTCCAGCACGTAGCGGGGCTGGGCGGCGAGGCGCTCCCGCAGCTCGAAGCCCGCCTCCGCGGTGAGCGCGGCCAGCTTGTCGATGTTGGGCCACGGCCGCTCGGGGTTGACGTGGTCGGGCGTCAGCGGGGACACCCCGCCCCAGTCGTCGACGCCGGCCCGCAGCAGCAGTCCCAGCTCGGTGGAGTCGCTGAGGTTCGGCGGAGCCTGCACCCGCGCCCGCGGGCCGAGCAGCAGCCGGGTGACGGCCACGGCCGCGGCGTACTCCTGCAGCTCCAGGTCGTCGTGGGCGGCCATCGCGGTGCGCGGCTTGGCCCGGAAGTTCTGGACGATGACCTCCTGCACGTGCCCGTGCCGGGCGTGCGCGGCCCGGATCGCGCCGATGGCGTCGACCCGCTCGGCGGCGTTCTCCCCGATGCCGAGCAGCACGCCGGTGGTGAACGGGACCGCGGAGCGCCCGGCGTCCTCCAGCACCCGCAGCCGCACCGCCGGCTCCTTGTCCGGGGAGCCGAAGTGCGGGCCGCCGGGCTGCGACCACAGCCGGGTCGCCGTGGTCTCGAGCATCATCCCCATCGACGCCGACACCGGCTTGAGCCGCTGGATCTCCTCCCAGGTCAGCACGCCCGGGTTGAGGTGCGGCAGCAGCCCGGTCTCCTCCAGCACCCGGATCGCCATCGCCCGCAGGTAGGCCGGCGTCGAGTCGAAGCCGTGCGCCTCCAGCCACTCCGCCGCGACCGGCCAGCGGTCCTCGGGCCGGTCGCCGAGGGTGAACAGCGCCTCCTTGCAGCCCAGGGCGGCACCGGCGCGGGCCACGTCCAGCACCTCGTCCGGGGAGAGGAACGGCGCCCTGCCCTCCCGGCGCAGCGCACCGGGGGTGGTGACGAACGTGCAGTAGTGGCAGCGGTCCCGGCACAGGTGGGTCAGCGGGATGAACACCTTGCGGCTGTAGGTCACCACGCCCGGCCGGCCGGCCGAGGCCAGCCCGGCGTCCCGGACCCGGGAGGCGGCGGTCAGCAGCCGGTCCAGCGGCTCGCCCGGGGCCAGGCCGCGGGCCGACAGCAGGACCTCGGCCTCGGTGGCGTCCAGGGTGGCGCCGCGCTCGGCGCGGGCGACCGCCCGGCGGACGGCGGACTCGGTGGGGATCAGCGGCTCGGTCATCGCGGCCGACGCTATCCCCTGGGGCCCCGCCGGGGGCCCTCCCTCACACGTCCCGGCGCTGGAAGGACAGGGCGGTCAGCCCCCAGATGGCGGCCACCCACACGGCCGCCCACACCAGGTAGGCCGGTGCCAGCGGCGCCTCGCTGAGGAAGGGGAACCCGCCCTCCCCGGGGCCCATCTGGACGAGGGCGATCGGGTCCTGGAAGGCGTTCATGGCGCCGCGCCACAGGCCGTCGGTGGGCAGGATCATCCGCGACACGGTGCCCACGCGCTCGACGCCCTCGTTGCCCAGGGCCCCGCCGATCCCGCCGACCACACCGGCGACCCAGGTCGCCCCGAACAGGCCGACCGCGATGATGCCCGACGCCATCGGCGAGACGACGCTGGACAGCAGGAGGGCGAGCGTCAGCAGCACGACGGTCTGGCCCGCGAGCAGCGCGAGCCCCGCGGCGGGTGACGGGGGCCAGTAGCCGACCGCCACACGGACGACGAGGATCTCGGCGAGGCCGGCGAGGACCACGTACCCGGCGCCGAAGCCGACCAGGCCCAGCCACTTGCCGAGCAGGACGGCCGACCGGCGGACCGGGCGCGCGAGGATCGCCAGCGCCTGCCCCGACTCCACCTCGCCGGCGAGCGTGGGGCCCGCCAGGAACGCCGTCCCGATCGCGGCGATGAGGCTCAGCCCGAACATGATCAGGTTGAGCAGGAGGGAGGCCACCAGGCGGGCCTCGCCGCTGGTCATCGTGCCCAGCTCGGTGTCGAGGCCGACCAGCTTGGAGAAGCCCCAGCCGCTCAGCGCCAGCAGCACCACGGTCAGCGCCAGGAGTGCCCAGACCACCCGCCGCCGGGCGGCCTCGCGCAGCGTGAGCCCGGCGATGGTCAGCGCCGTCATCGGGTCGCTCCCTCGGCGCTCGGCTCGTCGTGGCGCAGGATGCCGAGCAGTCGCTCCTCGAGGCTGATCCGCGCCGGCTCGACGGCGTGCACGCGGACGCCGAGGTCGACCAGGTCGCGCACGAGGTCGGGCACGGTGACCCCGTCGTCCTCGGCCGTGAGGGCGACGGTGAACCAGTCGCCGCTGCGGCTCGTCGAGCCGGCGGCGCGCAGCCGGTCCTCCGCCCGGCCGTCCACGCCGGCCAGCCGCAGACGCACCTCGCGCTGCCCGAGCAGCTCGGCGAGGGTGCCCGAGGCGGCCACCCGGCCCCGGTCGAGGATGACCACCCGGTCGCACACCCGCTCGACCTCACCGATGAGGTGGGAGTTGAGCAGCACGGCGACGCCGCGGGACTTGAGCGTGAGCACGAGGTCGCGGACGTCGACCCGGCCCAGCGGGTCGAGCGCGCTGGTGGGCTCGTCCAGGACGACGAGCTCCGGACGGGCGACCAGCGCGACGGCGAGGCCCAGCCGCTGCTGCATGCCCTTGGAGAACCCGCCCACCCGGTCGCCCGACCGCTCGGCGAGCCCGACGAGGGCCAGGCACTCCCGCCGCTCGTCGGCGGGCACGTCGACCCGGGCGAGCCGGACGTGCAGGCCGAGCACCTCCACGGGGGTCAGCCACGGCTGGTAGCGGAAGAGCTCGGGGAGGTACCCGACGGCGGCGCGGGACCGCGGGTCCGACGAGCGCCGCCCGAGCAGCAGCACCTCGCCGGCGTCGGGCCGCACGAGGCCCAGCAGCATCTTGATGACGCTGGTCTTCCCGGCGCCGTTGGGGCCCAGCAGGCCGAGCACCTCGCCGCGGCCGACCGCGAACGACACGTCGTCGACGGCGGTCCGGCGTCCGTACCGCTTGCGCAGCCCGGAACACCAGACCGCCGGGGACGGCGGCAGGCCGGCCAGCCGGTCGGCCGGGGGTCCCGCAGTCGGCTGGAACGTCATCCCGCGGACGCTAGCGGCGTCAGCGCAGCGACCGGGCGACCGAGAGGAGCTCGTCGGCGCTGAGCGACCCCGC
This sequence comes from Geodermatophilus sp. CPCC 206100, assembly GCF_048569675.1. Classification (NCBI taxonomy): domain Bacteria; kingdom Bacillati; phylum Actinomycetota; class Actinomycetes; order Geodermatophilales; family Geodermatophilaceae; genus Geodermatophilus; species Geodermatophilus sp. CPCC 206100. The sequence goes on along the minus strand of NZ_JAQISV010000016.1, from coordinate 119,833 downwards.
GACCCCGGTCATCACGCCGTCCTCGACCCAGACCACGCCGGCGAAGAGCCCGCTGCGGGAGGTGAGGACCGTCGCCTCGGACCCACCGACGTCCGCGGTCGAGCTGGTGACCAGCTCCGCCGGGACGGGCAGGGGCAGCGTCGCGCCGTCCGCGGACAGGTCGCGGAGCTGGTCCGCGAGCCCGTCGGGCAGCCCGGGGAGGGACAGCAGGTAGTCGCGCACCGTCTCGAACGGGACGCCCGAGGACTCCACCGTCGGCGCGCCGACCCGGGCCACGACGAGCGTCGGCACGCCCGTCGGCTGGGACCACACGGCGGCGACGCCCGGACCGGCCTGCAGCCGGAGCTGGCTGCCGTCGATCCCGGCGGGCGGCGGGGGCGGGACCTCGCCCTCGGCGGCCGCGGCCTGGGCCGCCTTGTCGGCGGAGAAGGTGAAGGTGGCGCTTCCGACGCCCGCGGCCTGGTAGGCCGGTTGCCCGGTCACGCCCTCGGGCAGCTCGGTGACCTCGGGGACGTCCAGCCCGGTCCGCTCCGCCGCGGTCGCGGCGTCGGCCACCTGCTCGGGGTCGGGCTCCTGGGTGATCTCCAGGTCGCCGTAGGCGGAGAGGTCGGGCAGCTGCACGAGGTCGGTGGAGGTCACCTCGATCGGGTCGACGCGCTCGGCCTGGAAGATCGGCAGCCAGTCGTTGGCGGCCGCGACCCCGGCGCCGGTCACGAGGACCACCGCGCTGACCGCCGCCACGGCCGGCCGCCGCACCGCCGTCCACCACCGGCCGCGCGCGGCGGGAGCCACGGTCCGGGGTGCGGGCGGGGCGGTCGCCGCGGCCGTCGCCGAGAAGCGGGCCCAGGCGGCGTCGGTGTCGGGGGTCGCGGCGCCGGAGGGAGCCAGCGCGGAGCCGACGCGCCGCGCGTCGGCGCCGGCGGCCTCCAGCGCGAGCAGGCACGTCGGGCAGCCGGCGACGTGGGCGCGGTCGGCGTCGGTCACGCCGGCCGGCTCGTCGACCAGTCGGCGCAGGACGCCCTCACTCGGGTGACGCATGGCGGTTCAGCTCCTTGAGCAGGACGGACTCGGCGCGGCGCACGGTGGTGCCCACGCTCCCTGGGGACAGATCGAGGGCGGCGGCGACCTCGGCGTAGCTGAGGCCGCTGTGGCGGAGGACCAGCGCGGCCGCCTGCTTGTGCGGCAGCCGGGCGAGCGCGGCCCGGACGGAGCGCCGCTCGTCACCGGTGATCACGAGCTCGGCCACGTCGGGGACGACGCCCGGACCGTCCCCGGCGGCCTCCTCCCGGGCGCTGCGCCGCCGGCCGGAGCGGAGCAGGTTGAGGGCGGTGTGGGTCGCGGCCACGGTCAGCCAGCCACCCGCCTCGCTCGCCGGCACCGAGGAGCGGCCGAAGGAGAGGAAGACCTCCTGGGCGACGTCCTCGGCCGAGTCCCGCGAGCCGAGCACGCGGGCGGCGACGGCGACGACCTGCGCGTAGTGGCTGCGGAAGACCTGCTCGAGGTCGGTCCGGACGTCGACCCGTCCCCGCGACATGCCCGCGCCCCGTTCAGACCGGGGCCGGGCCACGCCGCGCACGCCGGGGAAGGGCACTGCTGCGGTGACCGATGGCCGTACGAGTTCCACACCTGTTCAGCACCGCCGGGGCCCTGGATGTGACAGGGGCCGGCGGATTTCTGCTGGGTCGGCTCGTCACGGCCGGGCGAGGGGGGAACCGGACTCGCCGACGTACCGGCCCCGCAGGCGCAGCAGCGGGCGGGCTCCCGGGGCGAGCACCGGCACGTCGTCGACCTCGAGCAGCGCGACCACGTGGTCGCCGGCCTCCACCATCCGGTGCAGCCGGCAGTCCAGTGCCGCCGGCCCGCCCTCCAGCACGATCGCCCCGCTCGCGGCGGCGCGCCGCCAGGGCACCGACTCCAGCAGGTGCCGGGCGCTCGGCCGCCCCGCGGAGGAGAACCGGCTGGCCACGATCGCGTGCTCGGCGGCCAGCACGGTCAGCCCGCACCGGCCCACCGCCTCGAGCACCTCGGCGGGGTAGCCGCCCGCGGCCAGCCCGACGGCGACCAGCGGGGGATCGGCCGAGACGCTCATGACCGAGGAGACGGTGGTGCCGACGTCGTCCATGTCGTCCCGGACCGTCAGCAGGCACACTCCGGCGGCGTACTGGCGCAGGGCCTCGGCGAAGGCGGCGGCGTCGACCGGCATGGCGGCCAGTCGACCACACCGCCAGGATGCAGCGGTGGCCGCTCAGGAGCAGGTGTTCGACGTCGTCGTCCTCGGAGCCGGGTCCACGGGGGAGAACGTCGCGGACGTCGTCGTCAAGGGCGGGCTGACCGCCGCGCTGGTGGAGGCCGAGCTGGTCGGCGGCGAGTGCTCCTACTGGGCGTGCATGCCGAGCAAGGCGCTGCTGCGCGGCACGGAGGCGCTCGCCGCCGCCCGGGCGGTGGACGGCGCGCGCCAGGCGGTCACCGGTGAGCAGGACGTCGCCGCCACCCTGGCCCGCCGCGACTCGTTCACCCACTCCTGGGACGACTCGTCGCAGGTGCGGTGGGTCGACGGCGCCGGGATCACGCTCGTGCGCGGCACCGGGCGGCTGGACGGCGAGCGCACGGTGGTGGTCACCGACGGCGACGGGCGGCGCACCCGGCTGACCGCCCGGCACGCGGTCGCGGTGTGCACGGGGTCGGAGGCCGCCGTCCCCCCGGTGGACGGGCTGGCCGACGTCGCGCCGTGGACCCCGCGGGAGGCCACCAGCGCCAAGGAGGCGCCCGGGCGGCTGCTCGTCGTCGGCGGCGGCTACGTCGGCTGCGAGATGGCGACGGCGTGGCAGGCGCTCGGCGCGCGGGTGACCCTGCTGCAGCGCGCGGAGCGGCTGCTCGACGACCTGGAGCCCGAGGCCGGCGACGCGGTCGCCGCCGCGCTGCGCGAGCGCGGCGTCGACGTCCGGCTCGGCACCGACGTCGTGTCCGCGCGGCGCGAGGGCGGGGAGGTGGTGCTGGCGTGCACCGACGGCGAGGTCCGCGGCGACGAGGTCCTGGTCGCCGTCGGCCGCCGGGCCCGCACCGCGGACGCGGGACTGGACACGGTCGGGCTGGCGCCCGGGGAGTATCTCGACGTGGACGACTCGCTGCAGGTCCGGGACGTGCCGTGGCTGTACGGCGTCGGCGACGTCAACGGCCGCCGGCAGCTCACGCACATGGGCAAGTACCAGGCCCGCCAGGCCGGGGCGGCGATCGTCGCCCGGGTCCGCGGCGAGCAGGTGTCGACGGCCGACTGGTCACCGACCGCCGCCACCGCCGACCGGCGGGCGACCCCCTCGGTGGTCTTCACCGACCCGCAGGTGGCCAGCGTGGGGATGACCCGGGCGCAGGCGGCGGAGGCCGGCGTGCCGCACCGCGTCGTGGAGTACCCGCTGGGCAGTGTCGCCGGGGCGTCGCTGCACGGCGACGGCTACACGGGGACGGCGGTGGCCGTGGTCGATCCCGAGCGGGAGGTGCTGCTCGGGGTCACCTTCGTCGGGCCCGGGGTGGCCGAGCTGCTGCACGCGGCGACGATCGCGGTGGCCGCCGAGGTGCCGATCACCCGGCTGTGGCACGCGGTGCCGGCCTACCCGACGATGAGCGAGATCTGGCTGCGCCTGCTGGAGACCTGGCGCGACTCCTGATCCCCGGGAGCGGCCATCGTGGCCACAAAGGCCTCAGGGGGGCGGCGTCAGAGGCGGTCGAGGAGCAGCAGGCTGTAGGCGGCCAGGCTCGGGCCGTCGGTGAACCGGCCGTCGCGGACCATCGCCCGCAGCTCGGCCTCGGTCACGAACACCGACCGCATGTCGAGCTCGGTGACCTCGCGGGCGGTCGGGCCGGGGACGAGGTCGGTGGCCAGCCAGACGTCGAACTCCTGGGTGCTCTGCCCGGGGGCGAGGTCGAGGTGGCCCAGGTGCCGCAGCGACCCGGCGCGCAGGCCGGTCTCCTCCGCCAGCTCGGCGCGGGCGAGCTCCTCGGGGCTGCCGGTGGAGCCGGGGGTCCAGGTGCCCTGCGGGAACTCGCTGGTGCGCCGGGCGACCGGGTGGCGGTACTGCTCGACCAGCCAGAACCCGTCGCGCTCGGCGGGGAGCACCAGCGCGAAGTGCGCCTTCTCGATGACGCCGTAGACGCCGGCCGACCCGTCGGCGAGCTCGACCTGGTCCTCCCGCACCCGGATCCACGGGTTGCGGTAGACCTCCCTGCTGTCCGTGGTGCGCATGCCGGCCATCCTGCCGGGCCCGCTCCGGGCCAGCGTCAGGGGAGCGCGTACGGCGCCGTGCCGAACTCGGGCAGCCGGCCGGCGACGGTCGCCGTGACCGTCATCGACCGGAAGCGGGCCACCCCGCCCAGCGTGGTGAGGAAGGCCGTGTCGGCGGCGTCGCGGCCCGAGCAGATGCGCACCAGCGACCGCAGCGGCGCCAGGCGGGTGGCGTCCACGACGCACCAGGTGCCGTCGATGTCAGCCTCGACGACCGCGTGGAAGTCCATCGGGTCCAGCCCCGGCGCGTACACCGCGACCAGCCGGGCCGGCACCTCGAGGGCGCGCAGCAGGGTGACCGTCAGGTGCGCGTAGTCGCGGCACACGCCGCGGCCGGCCAGCAGCGTGTCGACGGCGGTGTCGACCGGGCGGCTGGCCCCGGCGGTGTAGACGAGCCGGTCGTGCACCCAGGCCGCCACGCGCTCGACCAGCTCGGCGCGGGGGAGGGTGCGGTCGAACTCGGTGGACGCGAAGCCCTCGAGCTGGTCGGAGGGGCAGTACCGGCTGGGGCGCAGCGCCTCGGCCCACGCCGCCGGGGACACCGGCCGCGGGGCGCCGCCGCCCTCCACGGCGGCGGTGTAGGCGACCGTCGTCGTCCCGGCGCCGAGCTCCACCCGGTGCACGCGGGCCTCGCCGACGGCGAACTCCTCGACCGTCAGCGGCCGGCCGTCGCACAGCACGGTCAGCTGCTCCTCCGCGGGCGCCGCGGCGGCCACCTGGAGCAGGGCCGCCGACGGGGCGGGGGAGGAGATCGTCAGGGTCGCGGCGACGTCGGTACGCACCCGCCCATGGTCGCGTCCGGGCAGGTCCACTCCGGTGTGTCGTCCCCCACGGCAGCACCGGCGGCCGGCGTCCGGGACCCGTGCTGGAGTGGGGACGTGCAGCTGCGACCGTCCCGCACCTCCTGGCACCGCTACCTCGCCCTCGGGGACTCCTTCACCGAGGGCCTCAGCGACCCGGACCCGGAGCGCCCGGGGGAGTACCGCGGCTGGGCCGACCGGCTGACCGGGCACCTCGCGGCGGCCAGCCCCGGCCGCGACGTCGAGTACGCCAACCTCGCCGTCCGCGGCCGGTTGCTCGGCCAGGTGCTCGACGAGCAGGTGCCGGTGGCGCTGGCCGCCGAGCCGGACCTGGTCAGCCTGGTGGCCGGTGGCAACGACCTGCTGCGGCCCGGCGCGGACCCCGACCGGCTGGTCGCCGCTCTGGAGGACGCCGTCGTGCGGTTCCGGGCGGCCGGGGCCGACGTGCTGCTGGCCACGGGCGTCGACCCGCGGCAGACGCCGATCATCCGGCGCACCCGCGGGCGGGTCGCGGTGTTCAACGCCTCGCTGTGGTCGGTCGCCGCTCGGCACGGCGCCGTCGTCCTCGACCAGTGGGGCGCGGTCTGGATCCAGGACTGGCGCATGTGGGACGGCGACCGCATCCACCTCACCGACGAGGGGCACCGCCGCACCGCGCTGGCCGCCGCAGCGGCACTGGGGCTGCCGGTCGCCGACGACTGGCGCGAGCCGCTGGTCCCGCAGCCGCCGCGGGCCCTGCGGGCGGCGCTGGCCGAGGAGGCGGCGTGGGTGCGCGGGTTCGTCGCGCCGTGGATCGGCCGCCGGCTGCGCGGCCGGTCCTCGGGGGACGGCCGCGCGGCCAAGCGGCCGGTGCCGTTGGCCCTGCCGCGCGGCTGAGCTACTCCCGCTCGGCGGAGCCCTCCTCCGCGGCCCCGAGGCCCTCGGCGGCGGGATCCTGGGCTGCGGGCAGGTCCTGGGCTGCGGGGTCCTCGGCGGCGGGGTCCTCGGCAACGACGTCGCCCTCGGCACCGGTGAGGTCCTCGGCACCGGGGTGGTCCACGGCACCAGGGTGGTCCTCGACGGCCGGCAGGCCCTCGACGGCCGGCAGGCCCTCGGCGGCCCGCTCCGCCAGGGTCATCGGCCGGGTCGCCGGCGCGTCCCGGACCGCCTGCTCGGCAGCCAGGACGTCCTGGACGGTCACCTCGCCGGGCGGCAGCGTGCCGGCCAGGTCGACGTCCTCGGTGGTCGGCGCGGTGGCCGGCAGCGGCGCCGGGCGGCCGAAGGCGTAGCCCTGGGCCATGACGCAACCGTGGTCGCGTAGCCACTGGGCCTGCTCGAGGTCCTCGATGCCCTCGGCGATGACCTGCAGGCCCATGCCGAGGCCGAGCTGCACCAGTCCCTGGACGAGGGCCGCGGTGGAGGGCTCGGTGACCACGTCGGCGACGAACGACCGGTCGATCTTCACCGTGTGGATGGGCAGCCGGTGCAGCGCGGTGATCGCCGAGTAGCCCGTGCCGAAGTCGTCGAGGGCCAGGGTGACGCCGGCGTCGGTCACCTCGGACACCGCCTGCAGCGTGGCCTCGGCCGCGAACAGCGCCGTCGACTCGGTGATCTCCAGCTCCAGCCGCTCCGGCGGCAGGCCGGACTCGGCGAGGGCGTCGGTCACCAGCTCCGCGAAGCCGGGCTCGGCCAGGTGGCGCGCGGAGATGTTGACGTGCACGCGCAGCCCGGCCGGCCAGCCGGACGCGTCGAAGCAGGCCTGCCGCAGCACCCAGGCGCCGAGCCGGGAGGTGAGCCGGTTGTTCTCGGCGGCGTCGAGGAAGGCGCCCGGCGGCAGCAGCCCGCGGGTCGGGTGCTGCCAGCGGATGAGCGCCTCGTAGCCGAGCAGCGTCTCGTCCGCCAGCGCCACGATCGGTTGGTAGAACAGCCGCAGCTCGTCGGACTCCAGCGCGTGTCGGAGGTCGGCCTCCAGCTGCAGCTGGTCGACGTCGCTGTCGCTGAGGCCGCCGTCGTGCACCTCGATCCGCGCGCGGGAGCCGTCGGACTTGGCCCGGGTCAGCGCGTTGTGCGCCTGGCGGAGCAGGTCGTCGGGGGCGACGTCGGAGCCGAGCGTGAGCCCCACGCTGGCCGAGAGCACGATCTCGCGCTCGCCGATGAGGAACGGGTCGTCCAGCACCGACAGCAGCCGGTCGGCCAGCGCCCGCAGGCCGTCGAGGTCCTCGACGTCCTCGGCGAGGATGAGGAACTCGTCGGCGCCCAGCCGGACGGCGGTGTCCTCCACCCGCGTGCTCCAGCGGAGCCGGTCGGCGACCTGGGTCAGCAGCTGGTCGCCGGCCTCGTGCCCGAGGACGTCGTTGACCGCCTGGAAGCGGTCCAGGTCCAGGTGCACCAGCCCGACCTGCAGGCCGCGGCGGCGGGACAGCGCGAGGGCGTGGTTGAGCCGCTCGCCGAGCGCCCGCCGGTTGGGCAGGCCGGTGAGCGGGTCGGTGAACGCCCGGCGGACGAGGTCCTCCTCCGCGCGCCGGCGGTCGGTCACGTCCACCAGCGAGAGGACCACGAACTGCGGCGTGCCGGTGCTGGTGTGGATCACCTCGTGCGACTGCAGGGCCCACAGCTCGCCGCCGTCGGCGCGACGCAGTCGGCGCTCCCCGTCGACCCGCAGCCACGGGTCCAGGGGGTCGTCGGCGGTCTTCGGCACGTCCGGGACGGGCGCCTCGTCGGGGTGGGCGAGCAGGTCGACGTGCCGGCCGACCATGTCCTCCGCCGGTCGCCCGGTGAGCGCGCACAGCGCCTCGTTGACCACGAGCAGGTGCCCGTCGAGGTCGACCAGGGCCTTGGGGATGGGCGCGGCGAGGAAGAGGGCACGGAAGAGCTGGCCGCGGTCGGCGAGCAGGGTGTCGATGGCCCGGAGCCGCGAGCCGGCGGTGGCGGGGGTCCCCTCTCGGGGCCGCGGTACGTCGGTGGCACTCAGGTTCACCCTCACAGCGTGAGGGACCGATGCCGCGAAGTGACGGAACCTGCCCATGGTGAGTCGTGGTCAACCGAACACACTGCGTGACGATGTGGTCCTGGTGGTGCCAGGAGGGACGGCTGGGGCGGGATGGACCCGGGCCCGCCGGCCGCGGACGGCCGGGGGCCACCGGGACCGGCCGCCCCGCGCGGAGGAGGGCGGTCAGCCGAGGGTCCACGCCCGGACGTAGTCGATCTGGACGTGGCCCTGCGCGGTGGCCGAGGGGGCGGGGCCGGAGAGCTCCGTCTCGGTCTGCAGGACCCACCGCATCGGTGTGCTGGGGATCCCGGACGGGTCGTTGGTCGTCCAGGTCCGCCCGTCGAGCACGAACGTCACGCTGTCGGGCCGCCACTCGATGGCCGCGGTGTGCCAGTCCTGCATCGTCACGCCCGTGTCGACGGCGAAGGCGTTGCGGGCCGGGTTGCCGGTGACGTCGTGCGAGAAGGCGGCGATCTCCTGGCCGAGGCTGCCCTCGGGGAAGTCGATCTCACCCTCGTTCCAGTCGTCGGACGCCGGCCACAGCAGCCAGGCCATCTTGTAGCCGGGGATGCTGTCGGAGCGGAAGCGGACCTCGTAGCGGCCGTAGAGCTGGCCCTCGGTGCTGCTGCCGTCGATGACCGGGGTGATGGCCGCGGTCGTCGCCTGGCCGCTGATGGTCCGCACCCAGACGTCGACGACGCCGTTGACGACCGAGGTCGTGGTCTCGGTGTCGTAGCGGCCGTTCCCCGAGGTGTCGGTGAAGCCGTCGTAGCCGCCGTAGCCGGGGTAGACGGTGGCGAACTGACCGAGCGCCGCGGACTGCGTGAACTGCTGGTCGAGGACGAGCTGCCACTCGGCGCCGGGGTCGACCGGGGGCGTGGTCGGCGGCGTGGGCGTGGTCGGCGGTGTCGTCGGCGTGCCCGGGTCGGTGGGCGGCGTGGTCGGGGTCCCGGGGTCGGTGGGCGGTGTGGTCGGCGTGCCGGGGTCGGTGGGCGGTGTGGTCGGCGTGCCGGGGTCGGTGGGCGGCGTGGTCGGGGTGCCCGGGTCGGTCGGCTCGTCGGGGTCGCGCCCGTCGTGGTCGTGCCGGCCCCAGGGAGCGCGGTGGCCGTCGTCGTCGACGGTCACGTCCACGGTCACGGCGTCCCCGAGCTCGCCGTCCACGATCGGCGCGGCGAAGAAGGTGTACGTCTCGCCCTCCTCCAGCCGGCGGACGGTGAGCGTGCCGGAGAGGTCGCGCACGGTCGTCGTCCGGGCCTCGCCGGACCCGTCCGGGGCGTCGCGGCCGAGCAGCACGCCGTCGACGTCCTGGCCGTTGCGGTGGACGACCCAGCGCAGCGTGACGGTGCCGTCCTCGGCCCACGCGGCCAGGTCGATCCCCGCCTCCTCACGGTCCCGCCCCTCCCGCTCCCGCGCCCGCCACCGCTCCCGCCAGCGCTCCTGCTCGCGCTCGCGCGCCCGCTCCTGCTCACGCGCCCGCTCCTGCTCGCGCGCCCTCTCCTGCGTCCGGGCGCGGTCGCCGGAGCTCTCGTCGTCGGAGTCCCCGGCCCGGTCGTCGTCCGGGTCGCGCGTGAGGTCGTCGACCCCGGTCCGCTGCTCCTGGGAGTCGTCGGACGCCGCGCGCTCCCGTCGTTCGGTCTGCTGGATGCGGATGTCCTCGACCAGTGACCGGACCTCGCCGGCGTCGGGGCCTGCTCCCGAGGACCGGGACGTGTCCGACGTCCGGCCGTCGTCGGCCAGCGCGACGGTCGGGGACAGCAGGACGCCGACGGTGCCGACGGTGACGGCAACGGTCATGCGCGTGGACTTCACGGGTGGGCTCCCCTGGGTGAGGCTGCAGGTGCCGACGGCCGCCGGACGAGTCCGAGGCCGGGGCGGGTCACGGAGCGTCAGCGGACTCCCCGTGCTGGCGGTCCGGTGGCCCGCCCGATGTCGCGTGCCCGACGACCCCCCGCGTCCGCGCCGACGCGGGGAGGCCGCCGGGCCGCTCGTCGAGCGGGCCGGCCGGTGGTCCGACCCTGCCGGTGGGGAGGCGTGGCCCGGCACCCCCGACCGGGTCACGTCGCATCCCCAGTTCGGGGGAACGAAACGGTTCCGGTCTTGCCATCGGTGGGGGGAATCCGGCAGGCGGGTGCGGCGGTTGCTCGGGGGTGGAGAGAGGAGCCGGGATGGACCACGGCAAGCGGATCGGGTTCCTGTCCTTCGGGCACTGGCAGCCGATCCCCGGCTCGCAGGTGCGCACCGGGCGGGACGCCCTCGTGCAGAGCGTCGAACTCGCGGTGGCGGCCGAGGAGCTGGGGGTCGACGGCGCGTACGTGCGCGTGCACCACTTCGCCCGGCAGCTCGCCTCGCCGTTCCCGCTGTTGGCGGCGATGGCGGCGCGCACCAGCCGGATCGAGGTCGGCACCGGCGTCATCGACATGCGCTACGAGAACCCGCTGTACATGGCGGAGGAGGCCGCGGCCACCGACCTGCTCGGCGACGGCCGGCTGCAGCTGGGCATCAGCCGCGGGTCGCCGGAGACGGCGCTGCGGGGCTCGGAGGCCTTCGGGTTCGTCCCGCCGGAGGGGATGACCGACGCCGACTTCGCGCGGCAGAAGACCGCCTTGTTCATGGCGGCCATCTCCGGGCAGCCGGTGGTCGACGCCGACCCCGCCATGACCGGCGGCGCGCAGGGCCGGCTGGCCGTGCAGCCTCAGGCGCCCGGCCTCGCCGAGCGGATCTGGTGGGGGTCGGGAACCCGGGCCACCGCCGAGTGGACGGCGCGCCAGGGCCTGAACCTCATGAGCTCGACGCTGCTGGTGGAGGACACCGGCGTGCCCTTCGACGAGCTGCAGGCCGAGCAGATCGCCCGCTACCGGGCCACCTGGGCCGAGGCGGGCTGGGAGCGCACGCCGCGGGTGTCGGTGAGCCGCAGCGTCATGCCGATCGTCACCGACCTGGACCGGCAGTACTTCGGCGAGCGCTCCGGCGAGGACCAGGTCGGCCTGCTCGAGGGTGTCCGCGCCCGCTTCGGCAAGAGCTACGTCGGCGAGCCCGACCAGCTCGCCGAGGAGCTGGCCAAGGACGCCGCCGTCCGGGAGGCCGACACCCTGCTGCTCACGGTCCCCAACATGCTCGGCGTCGACTACAACGCTCAGTTGCTCGAGACGATCGTGCGGCACGTCGCCCCGGCCATCGGCTGGGTGCCCCCGGCGGAGCGCTGACCTCGGGCGGCGGTGCCGGGGACCCGGTGCCGCCGCCCGCGCCGGGCCGCCCCGCAGGAGCGTCCCCACGCGGGAGCGGCGCCCGGCGCCCACGTCGGCCGGCGCGCGCCCGGCAGGGATCGAACCTGCGACCAAGTGCTTAGAAGGCACCTGCTCTATCCGCTGAGCTACGGGCGCTCGGTCGCCGATCATCGCACCTCGGGCCGCACGGTCCGCGGCTGCCGGACCGGGTCTCGCGCAGGTTCCCCCGCCGGGAGGACGATGCCCCCGACCGTCCGCACGCCGGGAGGTGGAGCCGTGGCCGGGCCGGAGGCGTCGCCGGGCCCCTGGTCGGGTGCCGCCGCCTATGAGGCCTACGTCGGGCGCTGGAGCCGGGCGGTCGCGCCACGGTTCCTCGACTGGCTGGGCGTCCCCACCGGCCTGAGCTGGCTCGACGTCGGGTGCGGCACCGGCGTGCTGACCGAGGCGGTGCTCGCCACGGCGTCGCCGGCCGCCGTGGTCGCGGTCGACCCCTCGCCGGCCTTCCTCGCCGCTGCCGCGCAGCGCGTCGTCGACGACCGGGTGACCTTCCGGGAGGGGACCGCCCAGGCCTTGCCGGTGGCCGAGGGCTCGGTGGACGTGGTCGTCTCGGGACTGGTCCTCAACTTCGTCCCGGACCGCCCCGCGGCGCTGGCGGAGATGCGCCGGGCCGCCCGGCCGGGCGGTGTGGTCGCGGCCTACGTCTGGGACTACGCCGAGGGCATGCAGGTGATGCGGCACCTCTGGGACGCCGCCGTCGCCCGCGACCCGGCCGTCGCGGCCCTGGACGAGGGTCGGAGGTTCGTCGACGGGCGGCCGGACCGGCTGCGCGACCTCTTCACCGGCGCCGGGCTGGCAGACGTCGCGGTCGGCGAGGTGGTGGTCCCCACCGTCTTCCGCGGCTTCGACGACTACTGGGGCCCCTTCCTCGGCGGGACGGGGCCGGCACCGGCCTACGTCGTGTCGCTCGCGGAGGCCGACCGGACCGAGCTGCGCGAGGCGCTCCGTGCGCGGCTGCCGGCCGACGACGACGGCACGATCCGGCTCACCGCACGGGCGTGGACGGTGCAGGGGCGCAGCGGGTAGCGAGGTCATGCCGGACAGGGGACCACCGGACCCCGGCGGTACCGGCTGCGTCGTCCACAACCCGGGCCGCTGTCCACAGAAGCGCGCGGCCGCTGTCCGGCGCCTCCCGGCCGGCCGAGGGTCGGAGCACACCGGCACCGTGCCGGTCGCGCCGGATCCCGGCGCAGCACCCCGAGGAGCACCGTGAACGACACCCTCGTCACCGTCGTCGGCAACGTCGTCGACTCACCGCGCCGCGTCCGGCTCGCCAGCGGCGCCGTCACGAACTTCCGCATGGCCTCCACCGCCCGCCGGTACGACAGCCGCAGCCAGGAGTTCGTCGACGCCGGCACCTTCTGGGTCGACATCGAGTGCTGGAACGAGCTGTCCGGCAACGTCTCCGGCAGCGTCAGCAAGGGCGACCCGGTGATCGTGCACGGCACGCTCACCACGCACAGCTGGGAGACCGAGAACGGCCGGCGGAGCACGCCGCGCATCCGGGCTCTCGCGGTCGGCCCCAACCTGACCCGGGGCACCGCCGAGTTCCGGCGGAGCAGGCCGCCGCGCAGCGGGGAGGCCGCCGACGCGTCCGCCGACGGGCCGCTGTCACCGTCGGAGGCCAGCGCGGAGGACGCCTTCGCCGCCGCGTCGGAGGTGCCGGTGGAGGGCCGGGACTACGTGACCGATGTCGAGACGTTGCACGCATGACCGCCGACGCCCCGGAGCCCGCGCACGTCTAGTTGCCGCGGGCTGGGAGGATCGGAGGCGAGACCGCACGGGGGCGGGCCGGCAGTCGGCCGGCCCGCCCTCCACTCTGCGAATCCGACGGAAGGCCTGCGAAGCCCAGTGGCTCAGTACATCTACACCATGGTGCGTGCGCGCAAGGCGCACGGCGACAAGGTGATCCTGGACGACGTCACCCTGTCGTTCCTGCCCGGCGCCAAGATCGGCGTCCTCGGCCCGAACGGCGCCGGCAAGTCGACCGTCCTCCAGATCATGGCGGGCCTCCAGCAGCCCTCCAACGGGGACGCGAACCTCGCGCCGGGTGCCACCGTGGGCATCCTGCTGCAGGAGCCGCCGCTCAACGAGGAGCTCGACGTGCGCGGCAACGTCGAGGAGGCGGTCAAGCCCCTCCGCGACGCGCTGACCCGCTTCGAGGAGGTCAGCGCGGCGATGGGGGAACCCGACGCCGACTTCGACGCCCTCATGGCCGAGCAGGGCGAGCTCATGGAGCTCATCGAGAACCACGACGGCTGGGAGCTCGACGCCCGCATCGAGCAGGCGATGGACGCGCTGCGCTGCCCGCCCGGGGACGCCGACGTCACCGTGCTCTCCGGCGGTGAGCGCCGTCGCGTCGCGCTGTGCAAGCTGCTGCTCGAGGCGCCGGACCTGCTGCTGCTCGACGAGCCCACCAACCACCTCGACGCCGAGAGCGTGGCCTGGCTGGAGCAGCACCTGGAGAAGTACGCCGGCACCGTCGTGGCCGTCACCCACGACCGGTACTTCCTCGACAACGTGGCGCAGTGGATCCTCGAGCTCGACCGCGGGCGCGCCTTCCCGTACGAGGGCAACTACTCCACCTACCTCGAGACCAAGGCCGCCCGCCTCAAGGTCGAGGGCGCCAAGGACGCCAAGCGGCAGAAGCGGCTGGCGGAGGAGCTGGAGTGGGTCCGCTCCGGCGCCAAGGCCCGCCAGGCCAAGAGCAAGGCCCGCCTCCAGCGCTACGAGGAGATGGCGGCCGAGGCCGACAAGTACCGCAAGCTGGACTTCGAGGAGATCCAGATCCCGCCGGGCCCGCGGCTGGGCAACGTCGTCGTCGAGACCAAGGACCTCACCAAGGGCTTCGGCGACCGCGTCCTCATCGACGACCTGTCGTTCACGCTGCCGCGCAACGGCATCGTCGGCGTCGTCGGCCCCAACGGCGTCGGCAAGACCACGCTGTTCAAGATGCTGGTCGGCGAGGAGAAGCCGGACGACGGCGAGATCAAGGTCGGCGAGACCGTCAAGCTCTCCTACGTCGAGCAGTCCCGGAGCGGCATCGACCCCAAGAAGACCCTGTGGGACGTCGTCTCCGACGGCCTGGACCACATCAAGGTCGGCAACGTGGAGATGCCCTCCCGGGCCTATGTCGCGGCCTTCGGCTTCAAGGGCCCGGACCAGCAGAAGCCGGCCGGCGTGCTGTCCGGCGGTGAGCGCAACCGCCTCAACCTCGCCCTGACCCTCAAGCAGGGCGGCAACCTGCTGCTGCTCGACGAGCCGACCAACGACCTGGACACCGAGACGCTGACCAGCCTGGAGTCCGCGCTGCTGGAGTTCCCCGGCTGCGCCGTCGTGGTCAGCCACGACCGGTGGTTCCTCGACCGCGTGGCGACGCACATCCTCGCCTACGAGGGTGAGTCGAAGTGGTTCTGGTTCGAGGGCAACTTCGCCGACTACGAGAAGAACAAGGTCGAGCGGCTCGGCCCGGAGGCCGCCCGGCCGCACCGCGCGACCTACCGGAAGCTGGCCCGGGACTGACGGAGGACCCCTCTCCCCCCCACGGGCGCGCAGGCTCGCCGGGGGACCCGGCGGAGGGGCCCCCACGACGGCCGGCCGGAGCAGCTGCTCCGGCCGGCCCTCGGCGTCTGCCCCCAGCAGGTCGCCGGACCGCGTGGTGGGGCCGTGGGCGGATGGGGCAGGGTGTCCGGCGTGCGGTACACGGTGCAGGTCCCGATGCGCTGGTCGGACATGGACGCCTACGGCCACGTCAACAACGTCGTGTTCCTGCAGTACTTCGAGATGGCCCGGGTCGACCTGTTCTTCGAACGGGCCTCGCTCGAGGAGCGCAGCGGGCTCCGGCGGGGCACCGTCGTCGCCGCGCACGAGGTGCGGTACAAGCGGCCGGTGGTCTACTCGGCCCGGCCGCTGGACGTGCAGATCTGGGTCTCGGACATCCGCGCGGCGGCCTTCACCTGTCACTACGAGCTGTTCGACCACGAGCGCCTCGCGGTCACCGGCAGCACGCTGCTCGCGCCCTTCGACTTCTCCCTGGACCGGCCGCGCCGGCTCACCACCGAGGAGAAGGAGTTCCTCGCCCGCTGGACCGACGAGCCGCCGCCGGCCTGACGCCGCGCCGGCGCCGGTCGGTCAGCGGACGGCCGGCGCCCCCACCACACCGCCGCCGGCCCGCAGCCAGTCGCGCGGGGGAGCGGTCTCCACCACCCGCTTGCCGAGCGGGAACAGGCCGACGGCGGCCAGCTTGAACGACGCGACCCCGAACGGGATGCCGATGATCGTCACGCAGAACGCGATGCCGCTGACGATGTGCACCAGCGCGAGCCACCACCCGGCGACCAGGAACCACACGAGGTTGCCGAGCGCCGAGGCGACACCGGCGCCGGGGGCCGGCACCGTCGTCCGGCCGAACGGCCACATCACGAAGCCGGCCAGCCGGAAGGCGGCGATGCCGAAGGGGATCGTCACCACCAGCAGGCAGGCGATCAGGCCTGCCAGTGCGTAGGCGAGGGCCAGGATCCAGCCCTGGAAGACCAACCAGACGACGTTGAGCAGCGTCCTGAACGTGTCCACGGCTGTTCCACGGGCCGCGCCGCGGAACGGTTCCGCGCGGTCAGTCGACGATCCGGGGCACCGGCCGGTCGGCGCCGGAGGGCGCGCCCCGGCGGGCGGCCTCCTCCTCCGACAGGGCCCGGATCGGCGCCCCCTCAGCGATCGGCGCCCCGGCGAACACCGCGGCGTTGATCCCCCCGCGGTGCACCATCGCCTTCACCAGCCGCGCGCCGGTCAGCCGCTCCAGGTGCGTGCAGGGTGGGCAGCGCTTCATCCCGAACAGCAGCGCGTCCCCGACCGCGAACCAGCGGCCGACGAGCGCGGGGAGGTCGATCCCGGCGGTCACCAGGTTGCGCCGGGTGTCCCCGGGCGTGAGCGGGACCCCGGCCTCCGCCGCCACGGCGGCCACGTCGTCGGCGTCGATCAGCGTGAGCTGCTTCTCCAGGTCCGGATAGGCGGCCCAGGTGCCGCCGCCGAGGGCGTAGCGGTCGCCCTCCAGCCCGGCGCCGGCCAGCAGCCGCGCCGACCCGACCCGCCGCATCGGCGCCGCCGCGACGCCGGTCAGCCAGATCTCGGTGAGCACCCCGCCGACCGGCATCAGGCCCGCCTCGGCGATCCGCGCCGCGCGGGGGCGTCGTCGGCCCCCCGGGCGTCCAGGGCCTCGCTCAGCGTGTGCGCCAGCCGCAGGACCCGGACCAGCAGCGGCACGAGCAGGCCGAACCGCAGCCGCTCGGCGCCGCGCGCGGCCTGGGCCTCCCGGATCCGGGCCGCCTGGTCGGCCACCAGCGGGATGAACCGCAGGGTCATGGCCACCACCAGGCCGATGCGGGCCGGCCGCACCCCGACCACCCGCAGCGGCCCGGCCACCCACTCGACCACCGCCACGAGCGCCGTCACCCGGGTCGTCGACGTGACCACCGCCGCGGCCAGCACCAGCGTCAGCACCCGCAGCACCGCCACCGTCCCGGTCCGCCAGTCGGTGACCAGCAGGTGCACCCCGAGGAGGGCGGCCAGCCAGAGCCACACCGGCCGGGCGTGCGCCGCCAGCACCGTGGCGGGCAACCGCGCGACGAGCAGCGCCACCGCGAGGACGGCGGCCAGCGCACCGGCCATCACCTCGAGCCGGGCGGTGGTGAACAGCCCCACCCCGAGTCCCGCGAGCACCGCCAGCTTCAGGCCCGCCGGCGCGCGGTGGACCGGGCTGGTGCCGCGGAGGTACAGCGACAGCATCAGCCTGTCCTCGTCACGTACCAGGGCACCGTCTCCGCGGGCGACCCGTCGGCGGCGACCCGGCCGTCCTCGAAGACCAGCACCCGGTCGAAGCCGGCCAGGAGGTCCAGGTGGTGGGTCACGACGACGACGTCCTGCTCGAGCTCGTCGATGACGCGGGCCACCCGGCGGGTGTTGGCGAGGTCCAGCAGGGTCGTCGGCTCGTCGAACACGATCCGCTCGGGGCGCATGACGAGGACCCCGGCGATCGCCAGCAGCTGCTTCTGCCCGCCGGAGAGCAGGTGGGCGGGGTGGTCGCGATGCCCGGCGAGGCCGTACCGCGCCAGGACGTCGTCCACCCGCCGGGCGATCTCCTCGGCCGGCAGGCCCTGGTTGGCCGGCCCGAAGGCGACGTCCTCGGCGACGGTGGGGTGCACGATCTGCGCGTCGGGGTCCTGGAACACGAAGCCCACCCGCCGGCGCACCTCCCGGGCCCGGGTCCGGGTGTCCAGCCCGTCGACGAGGACCGCTCCAGAGGTCGGCACGACCAAGCCGTTGAGCAGCCGCGCGAAGGTGCTCTTCCCGGACCCGTTGGCGCCGATGACGCCGATGCGGGGCTCTTTAAGCGTCAGGGACACCCCCGCCAGCACGGTCCGGTCGCCGTAGGAGTGGGTGACCTCGCGCAGCTCGACCGCCGTCCGCGGCAGGGCGACAGCGGCCGCGGTCGCGGCCTCCCGCCGTCCCCACCGCACGGTCAGCCGGCCGTCGCGCGCCGGCCGGGCAGCTCGATGACCGGGTAGGCGCGGCGCACCGCGACGGCCACCACCGAGGCCACGACGGCCTTGACCACGTCGCCGGGGACGAACGCCAGCGAGCCGGTGAACGCGGCAGAGAGCGGGATGTCGGCGTAGAGGCTGGTGACCGGGACGCCGATCGCGTAGATCACGACGACGCCGCCGACCAGGTTCGCCACCAGCGCCCACGCCAGGTTGAACCGCCGCCAGGTCAGCTGGGTGAGCAGGCCGATGACGAACGCCGCGACCGGCCAGCTGTACAGGAACCCGGCGGTGGGGCCGACGAACACGCCCAGCCCGCCACGACCGCCCGACAGCACCGGCGCCCCGACGGCGACCACGGCCAGGAACACCAGCAGCGCCAGCGCACCCCGTCGCGCCCCCAGCACCGAGCCGGCCAGCATCACGCCGAGCGTCTGTGCGGTGATCGGCACCGGGATGCCGGGGACCGGGACCGGGGGCAGCAGGCCGAGGACGGCGGTGATCGCCGCGAACAGTGCGACGTAGGCGAGGTCCCTGGTCTTCACGGCGGTCTCCTCGTGCCGGTGGCGGGTCGGTGCAGGCCCGCTCGGGTCCCCGCGGAACGTACCGGAGTGCCGCCCGCGGGCCTCGCTCCCGCCCACCGCGGGGGCCGGCGACGACCGGACCCGAGCCGCCGGACGGGGCTCCCCAACCGGTCGCCGAGGGTGGCGGCGCGCTCACCTGCAGATACGCCAGCCGGTTTGCCCGGCTCGCCGAGGCCGTGTTGTCTGGGGTTCCTGAGCCCCCTCGGCGAAGGCGGAACTGGGCATGGCAAGCGGGTGGTGGGCGTCGCTGCGGTCGTGGGGACACCCCCTCCCGCGGGAGCTCCCCGTGGAGCGACCGCGGGACCCGCCCTCGCCGGACGTGCCTCCGGCCGTCGACGAGGAGGCCGCGCACCGCGCTCCGGCCGGTGCGACGCGCAGCGGTGCGGCACCGATGCCGCCCCGGCACTCCGCGCGCCGACAGCCGCCCGGTCCGGCCGGTCCACCCGGGCCGCCGGCCGACCCGGTCCGCAGCACCCCGCTGCGTGCCATCCCCGACACGACAGGAGTTCCACCCGTGGCACAGCTCGACAACGTCATCGCCGACCTGCTCGCGATCGAAGGCGCCAGCGGCGCCGCGATCGTCGACATCGACAGCGGGATGGCCCTCGCGGCCGGCGGCACCCCGGGGTTCGACCTCAACGTGGCCGCAGCCGGGAACTCCAACGTCGTCCGCGCGAAGCTGCGCACCATCCAGGACCTCGAGCTGAAGGACGAGGTCGAGGACATCCTGATCACGCTGCAGAACCAGTACCACCTGATCAACGTGCTCAAGGGACAGGGCAACGCCGGCCTGTTCATCTACCTCGTGCTCAACCGCGTGACCGCGAACCTCGCCCTGGCGCGGCACAAGCTGCGGGCCGTCGCGGGCACCGTGGCCGTCTGACGACGTCGCGGCGCCGCCGGGCCCCAGGGCCGGGCGGCGCCGGGCCCCGTCCCGAGGCTCGGCGCCGGCCCCGTCCCGGGTCCCGCTCTGAGCTGGCGAAGGATGAGGAGGACGGGGTCTTCCTCAGGCGGCGGAGGTCGCGGCCTCGACGATCCGCTCCCGCACGGAGTCCAGCGCGAGTTCGCCGGTGTCGATCCAGCGGGCGACGCGGCCGTCGGCCACGATGCCGACGCGGTCGCAGAAGTCGGCCAGCTCGTCGGGGTCCACCGACACCACGACCACCGAGGTCCCGTGTGCGGTCGCCTCGTCGATCAGCTGGCGCACCTGCTGGCGGGCCCGGACGTCCAGGCCGCGGGCGGGCTCGTGCAGTACGACGACGTCCCGGGCCGAGGCCATCCACCGGGCCAGCGCGAGCTTGTGCTGGTCGCCGCCGGACAAGGCGCCGACCGAGGTGCGGATGCTCAGCGTCTTGACGTCGAGCCGGTGGACGGTCTTGATCACCCGGCGCAGGGAGGCGATCTCCTTGCGCAGGTCGGTGAGCGCACCCCACGGCTCGTCGGTGAGGGTGCGGGCGATCGTCTCGCCGGGGTCGACCCCGTAGGCGTCGTCGTCCGGGCGGTAGGCGGGCAGCCGCAGGGCGCCGTCCCCGGAGGGGTCCAGCGAGCGCTTCTGACCGTGCAGCACGGCCTCGTCGCTGAGCGCCGGCAGCTCCCCGGTCAGGGCGCCGGCGATCTCCTGGACGCCGGAGGTGCGCAGCCCCGTCAGCCCGACCACCTCGCCCCTGTGCAGCAGGAGGTCGACCCCCGCCACCCGCCCGGGGACCCGCAGGTTGCGGACCGACAGTGCGATCTCCTCGGAGGCGGCCGGCCGGGCCGGCAGGGGGGCGGGGAGCTCCTCCGGCGGGGACAGCGGGGCGACCGCCGGCTCCCGGCGGACCGGCAGCGACACCGGTCCGCCCACCGTCTCCGCGGCCAGCCGGCCCGGGTCGAGGGCCGCGCTGGGGCTGTCGAGGACGATCCGGCCCTCCCGCAGCACCAGCACCCGGTCGACCACCTCGAGCATCTCGGGCAGCCGGTGGCTGATGTAGAGCACGCCGCGGCCCTGCGCGCTCAGCCGGCCGGCGACCGCGTGCAACCGGGTGACCTCCGAGGGCAGCAGCACCGCCGACACCTCGTCGAGCACCACCAGCCGGGTGTCCTCCGCCAGCACGCGGGCGGTCTCCACCAGGGGGTGCACGAAGTGCGGCACGTCCCCGACGGGGGTGTCCGGATCGACGTCCAGGTCGACCTCGGTGAGCAGGACCCGTGCCTGCTCGCGCAGCTCCGCCTGCGGGCGGCCGGCCTGCGCCGTGCCGCGGAACACCGCCTGGGCGAGGGTGAGCGCGGGGTCGATCCGGACCAGTTGCTCGACGACCCCGACGCCGACGTGCCGGGCGTCGGCCGCCGACAGCGGCGCGTAGGGGTGGCCGTCCAGCGTCATCGCCCCGGCGTCCGCCGCGGTGATCCCGGCGACGATGTCACCGAGGGTCGACTTGCCCGCGCCGTTGGTCCCGACCAGCCCGACGATCTCGCCCTCGGCGAGGTGGAAGGAGACCTCCCGCAGGACCCGCCGGCCCCCGAAGGACTTGCACAGGCCGTCGACCTCCAGCAGCGCCATGGGCGGCGGGCCTCCCCCGAGATGGTCCCCGACCACGGGGTCGGTCGATCGTCGTCTCAGCGTCCCCCGCGACGCTTCGTCACCGGTCCGATGCTACCCGCGCACGGCGCTGGCGCCCGGTGAGGTGGTCCTCCTTCAGGCCCGCAGCCACACCGCCGCGTCGTCCGGCAGCACCCCGCTCGGAACGTCGGCGCTGGCCAGCAGCACCTCGCCCTCGGGCAGCGGGACGTCGTCCCCCGAGACGTTGAGCAGGCACACCAGCCCGCCCGGACGGCGGAACGCCAGGCACCCGTCCGGCGCGGGCAGCCAGGTCAGCGACTCGCCGGCGAAAACCGGGGAGGTGCGGCGCAGGGCGAGCGCCGCCCGGTACAGCGACAGCACCGAACCGGGGTCGCCCGCCTGCGCCTCCGCGGTGAGCGGGCCCCAGCCCTCCGGCATGGGCAGCCAGGTGTCCGGCCGCGAGGAGAAGCCGTAGGAGGGCTCGGTCCCCGACCAGGGGACCGGGATGCGGCAGGCGTCGCGGCCGCGCTCGGCGTGCCCGGAGCGCTCCCAGATGGGGTCCTGCAGCGCCTCGTCCGGCAGCTCGACGTCGGGCAGGCCCAGCTCGTCGCCGTTGTAGAGGTAGGCCGCGCCGGGCAGGGCCAGCTGCAGCAGCGCCGCCGCGCGGGCGCGCCGGGTGCCCAGCTCGCCGCCGCCGTAGCGGGTCACGTGGCGCGGCCGGTCGTGGTTGGACAGCACCCAGCAGGCGGGGGCCGGGGTGCCCTCGACGGTGGCCAGCGAGTGGACGACGGCGTCGCGCAGGTCGTCGGCCGACCACTCGGCGGTGAGCAGCTTGAAGTTGAACGCCAGTTGCAGCTCGTCGGGGCGCAGGTACCGGGCCAGGCGGTCGTCGTCGGAGACCCACACCTCGCCGACGGCCATCGTGCCCGGGTACTGGTCGAGCACCGTGCGGACGTGCCGGTGCACCTCGTGCACGCCGTCGTCGTCGAACCGGTGGTCGCCGGGACCGTGGTCGTCGAGCAGGCCGGTGTCCTCCATGGGGAGCATGTCCGGCAGCCCCTCGGGCTTGGCCATGCCGTGCGCGACGTCGATCCGGAACCCGTCGACGCCGCGGTCCAGCCAGAACCGCATGGTCGCCTCGAGGTCGGCGAGCACCTCGGGGTTGGTGAAGTCCAGGTCCGGCTGCTCGGGCGCGAACAGGTGCAGGTACCACTGGCCGTCGGGCACCCGGCTCCACGCCGGCCCGCCGAACACCGAGGGCCAGTTGTTCGGCGGCTCGGCGCCGTCCGGGCCGCGGCCCTCGCGGAAGACGTAGCGCGCCCGCTCAGGGGAACCCGGGTGCGCGGCCAGCGCCGCCTGGAACCACGCGTGCCGGTCCGAGGTGTGGTTGGGCACGAGGTCGACGGTCACGCGGATGCCCGCGGCGTGCGCCTCGGCCAGCAGCGCGTCGAACTCCGCGAGGTCGCCGAACGCCGGCTCGACGTCGCGGGGGTCGGCGACGTCGTAGCCGTGGTCGGCCATGGGGGAGGGGTAGAACGGCGTGATCCACAGCGCGTCGACACCGAGGTCCACCAGGTGCGGCAGCCGCGCGCGGATGCCGGCCAGGTCGCCGACGCCGTCGCCGTTCCCGTCGGCGAAGCTGCGGATGTAGACCTGGTAGAAGACAGCGTCCCGCCACCAGTCCGGGCCGGTCGTGCGGGCAGCGGTCGGGGACGGGTCCGGGATCACCGGGCTCCTCAGGTTGTGGCCCCCTCGCAGGGACCCGCCACGAGCGTGCGAGTGGCGGGGGGCGAGGGGGTCCTCTTTCACACGGGCGAGAGGCCGCCGGGCGCGTCGTCGGGCCAGCGGTTCTGCATGCTGCGGGCGGCCATCTCCATGTAACCCCAGAGCGTCGCGTCCTGCTCGGCGGTCAGCTCGAGGGAGTCCACGGCGTCGCGCATGTGGGACAGCCACGCGTCGCGCTCGGCCGCCCCGATCGCGAAGGGGGCGTGCCGCATCCGCAGCCGGGGGTGCCCGCGCTGCTGGGAGTAGGTGGTGGGCCCGCCCCAGTACTGCTCGAAGAACATCCGCAGGCGGGTCTCCGCGCCCGCCCAGTCGTCCTGGGGGTACAGCGGCGCGAGCACCGGGTCGGTGCGGACGCCGGCGTAGAAGCGGGCGACGAGCCGCGCGAAGGTGGGGGCGCCGCCGACCTCGTCGTAGAAGGTCCGCGCCGAGGGCAGGCTCGAGCTCACGCCCCCGATGGTCCCGCAGTCGGCACCTCGGCTGCCACGTGACCCTGGGTACGTCGGAAGCACAGCAGCGGCGGGACCACGGCGACCAGGCCCACCCCGCCGACCAGCGCGACCACGACGCCGGGCGAGAGCCCCTCGGCGGCCAGGCCCGCGGCGAGCACCCCGAGCCCCTGGACGCCGTACAGGCCGCTCACCGCGACACCGAAGGCCCGGCCGCGGTAGGCCTGGGGGACGGCCTGGACGAAGGCGACGTTGAGCGGGATCACCCACGCCGCGCCCAGGCCCGCGACGAACATCAGCACGACGACCAGCACGTAGGCGCCGCGACCCGGGCCGGCCCAGCCGGCGACCAGCCCGGCGAGCAGGATCGGCAGCAGCGACAGCACGACGAGCGCGGGCACCAGCCGCTCCCGCCGGGGCTGGGTCACCGTCCGCGCGAGGACCAGCCCGCCCAGGGTGACGCCGAGCGGGTTGGCCGCCAGCAGCAGGCCGACCTGCGGGGCGCCCTCGCGGAGCTGGTCGACCAGGGGGGTGGCGATGCCCTCGGCGGCGTTGGCGAACAGGGTGCCCACCCAGGTGAGCGCGATGATCGCCCGCAGCCGGGGGGTCCGGCCGATCAGCCGCAGCCCGGTGCCGGCGTCCCGCCAGATCGACCGCGGTCCGCCGTCCCCCGGGTCGGCGTCCGGGGCCGGACGGCGCTGCAGCCGGCTCCACAGCCACAGGGCCGAGACGGCGAAGGTGGCCGCGTCCAGCAGCAGGACCACCGACGGCTGCAGGACGGCGACCAGCCCGCCGGCGAGCAGGAAGCCGGCCACCTGGGCGACCTGGGACCCGACGTTGGTCAGGGAGGTGGCCACGGCGTACCGGTCGCCGTCGAGGACGTCGGCCATGAGCGCCGAGCGGGCCGCCTCGAACGGGGGCGCGCAGAGGGCCACCACGAGCAGCAGCCCGAGCAGCACCGGCAGCGGCGTGCCGGGGATCGCCATCCCCGCGACCAGCAGGGTGCGGGCGACGTCGGTGGCGATGAGCACCCGGTGGCGCGGGAAGCGGTCGGCCAGGGTGGACAGCAGCGGGCCGCCGACCAGCCACGGCAGGTAACTGATGCCGAAGGTGATCGCGGACAGCAGCGCCGAGGAGGTGCGCTGGTAGACCAGCACGGTCAGCGCGACCCGCGCCAGCTCGTCGCCGATCGTGGAGAGCAGGTAGCTGCCGAACAGCGGGCGGAACTCCCGGACGGCGAAGACCTCGCGGAACGTCGCCGGGCGGGCGGGGGCCGCGCCGGCCGGGGCGGTGCCGGCCGGCGCGCCGCCGCTCAGCGGACCCCCGCCGCGGCGCCGGACACGGTGCCCAGCAGCGGCAGGGGGGTCTTGACGCCCTCGAGGACGAAGCGCTCCTTGAGGCGCATGCGCAGCTCGCGGCCGACCCGCCACTGGTCGGCGTTGGTCGTGCGCACCTGCAGCCGCAGGAAGACGCCCTCGGAGGTGATCTGCTCGACCCCCAGGGACTCCGGCGCGGCCAGCAGCACGGCGGCCCACCCGTCCTCGGAATACATCTCGTCGGCCACCTCCTGCATCAGCCTGCGGCAGCGCTCCAGGTCGGTGTCGTGGGCGACCGGCATGTCGATCACCACCTGCGCGAAGCCCTGGCTCTTGTTGCCGACCCGGAGGATCTCGCCGTTGCGGGCGTACCAGACCACGCCGTTGACGTCACGCAGCCGGGTGATCCGCAGCCCCACGGCCTCCACGGTGCCGCTGGCCTCCCCGAGGTCGACGACGTCCCCGACGCCGTACTGGTCCTCCAGGATGATGCCGATCCCGGCGATGAAGTCCTTGACGAGGTTCTGCGCGCCGAACCCCAGCGCGACCCCCACCACGCCGGCGCTGGCGAGGATCGGTGCCAGGTTGATGCCCAGCTCCCCGAGCACGAGCACCACCGCGATCCCCAGCACGACGATCGAGGAGCCGCTGCGCAGCACCGAGCCGATCGCCGCGGCCCGCTGGGTGCGCCGGGCGGCGACCTGCTCGGCCGCGTCGCCCTCCGCGACGGCGCGCCCGCGGCGGGCCCGCAGGATCGTGGGGACGCTGCCCGAGGCGGTGCGCTGGGTCAGCCGCCCGATGGCGCGGTGGGCCAGGAGCCGCACGACCGTGGCCAGGACGACGATCAGCAGGATCCGCGCCGGCGTCGCGATCAGGGCCTGGGCGTTCTCGGCCAGCCAGTCCAGCCCCGACCACTCGTAGACCTGCTGGCAGAGCCAGTAGTCGGCGCAGTCGGGAACGGAACCGGCGAGGCCGTCGTCGGCGGCCGCGAGCACGGAGGGTGAAGCAGTCATCACGCAAATACTCTCAGGTTCGGGCGCCGAACGGGGATCCCGTGACCGGTCGGTCCCTGTGGGCAACGCTCGGCCGCGATCCTCTACCGCGTTCGGCCACGATGCGGTAAAGGCCCCGGTCGGCGTGTTGACGCCCCCGGGGTCACGACCTAGCGTCCGCCGCCGACCCATGCCGAACACGCGATCGACGCGTGTCCGGCACACAGCAGCTCCTGGAGGACCCGTGCGTCGCACCGTTATCAGCCTCACCCTCGCCAGCGCCATGGTGCTGGCCGCGTGCGGAGGCGGGGACGAGGACTCGGGCAGCGGCGGCGGGGGCGAGGGCGGCGGCCTGACCCCGGTGCGCGTCGGCGCCATCCCGATCGTGGACGTCGCCCCGCTCTACCTCGGCATCGAGCAGGGCATCTTCGAGGACGCCGGCCTCGAGGTGGAGCCCTTCCTCGCCCAGGGCGGCGCGGCCATCGTGCCGGCGGTCGTCAACGGCGAGGCCCAGTTCGGCTTCTCCAACATCACCAGCCTCCTGCAGGCCACCGGCCGCGGCGTTCCGCTGGCCCTGGTCGCCCCGGGCCCGGGTGCCACCGGCAACGCCGAGGACGACTTCGCCGCCGTCGTCGTCCCGACCGACAGCCCCGTGCAGACCGCCGCCGACCTCGCCGGCCTGCGGGTGGCGATCAACTCGATCAACAACATCAGCGACACGGTGGTCAAGGAGAGCGTCCGGCAGGCCGGCGGCGACCCGTCGGGCATCGAGTTCGTCGAGATCCCCTTCCCGGACATGGTGGCCGCGGTGAGCACCGGCCAGGTCGACGCCGCGTTCGCCGTCGAGCCCACCGCGACCGTCGGTGAGAGCCAGGGCCTGCGCCGCGTCTCGGCGCCCTACACGGAGACCGACGACGACCTCTCCGTGGCGGGGTACTTCACCTCCGACCAGTACGCGGCGGAGAACCCCGACGTCGTCCAGTCCTTCGCCGAGGCGATGGTGGAGGCGCAGGAGTACGCCCAGGCCAACCCCGACCAGGTCCGCGAGGTGCTGGGCAGCTACACCCAGATCGCCCCGGAGATCGCCCAGCAGCTGACGCTGCCGACCTTCCAGACCGAGATCAACCGCGAGTCGGTGGAGCGGCTGCTCGAGCTCGGCAACGAGGACGGGATCATCGAGGGCGACGTCGACCTGGAGCAGCTCTTCTTCGAGAACTGAGGAAGGACCGCGACGCCGGGCCCCTCGCCCTCCGACCGGAGGCGAGGGGCCCGGCGCTCGTCAGGCCTCCAGGCCGGTGTGCGCCGCCAGGAAGGCCAGCTGGTCGGCGGCCAGCCCGACCGTGCGGCTGACCGCGCGGGCACCGTGGCCCACCGACGTCTCGCGGCGCAGCAGCACCGGCGCCGCCGAGCTCGTCGCGTGCTGCAGGGCGGCGGCGAGCTTGCGGGCGTGCAGGGGGTCGACCCGGGTGTCGGACTCGAAGGTCGTGAACAGCACCGCCGGGTAGCCGGTGCCCTCCACCACCCGGTGGTAGGGCGAGTAGCTGAGCAGCCAGCCGAGCTCCGTGGGGTCGTCGGCGGTGCCGTACTCGTCGTTCCAGGTGCGGCCCAGGCCGAAGCGCTCGTACCGGACCATGTCGAGCAGCGGCGCGCTGCACACGACGGCCGCGACGAGGTCCGGCCGCTGGGTGAGCGTGGCGCCGACGAGCAGGCCGCCGTTGGAGCCGCCCATGACGGCCAGCTGGCCGGGCGTCGTCCAGCCCTCGGCGACCAGGTGCTCCCCGGCGGCGGCGAAGTCGTCGAACACGTTCTGCTTGCGCTCGCGCATCCCCGCGCGGTGCCACTCCTCCCCGTGCTCCGACCCGCCGCGCAGGTTGGCCACCGCCCACACGCCGCCCGCGGCGACCCACGAGAGGGCCTGCGCCGAGTAGGCGGGGGTGAGGGCGACGTTGAAGCCGCCGTAGCCGTAGAGGACGGCGGGGCGCGGCCGGTCCGGGGCGCCGGTGCCGGACAGGACGAACAGGTGCACCGGCGTCCCGTCCGCCGAGGTCGCGTGCGTCTCGACCACCCGCACCTCCGGCACCGCCCCGGCCACCGGCGCCCGCTCCCAGCTGCCGAGCTCCGCGGGGGCGGCGGTGTCCCAGCGCAGCACCGACGGCGGGGTGGCGTGGTCGGTGAAGCCCACCCAGGCCGTGCTGCCGCCCTCCGGGGGCGCGCTGACGCCGGAGACGCTGCCCGGCGGGAGGGCGGTCACGTCGGCCAGCCGGCCGGAGCCGTCCGCGGCCCACAGGGACAGCCGGTCGGTCGCGTCCACCGAGTGCACGGCCAGCACCTGCAGCCCGCCGTCCGGGCCGTCGACGAGGGCCAGGTCGGTGAGCACGCCGTCCTCCTGCTGCGGCACGACGTCCCGCCACGCCTGCGGAGCCCAGGTGGCGGGGTCGGCCGGGTCGGCGACCGCCAGCCGCCACCGGGGCGTGTCCCGGTCGCTCAGCAGCCACAGCCGCCCGTCGCGGGCGACCCAGGCGGCGGTCTGCGCGTCGACGCCCACCTGCAGCTCGCGGAGGGCGCCGTCCCCGGCCAGGTCGGCCAGCCAGACGTCGTCCCGCGGGGCGGTGCCGACCGACGCCGACACGGCCAGCCAGCGGCCGTCGCGGCTGGTGCGGACGCCGAAGTAGGTGGCGGGGTCGCTGCCCTCGCCGTGGACCAGGACGTCGCCGTCCGGGTCGGCGCCCACGCGGTGGCGCCACACCCGCCGGTGGAACTGCTCCTCGCCGTCGGGCACCCGGTCGGGGGCCAGCCGGCGCACGTAGAACAGCTCCTCGCCGCCGGGCAGCCAGGCGACGGGGGAGTACCGGCAGCGGTCGACGGGGCCGTCGAGCTGCTCCCCGGTGGCCACGTCGAGGACGTACAGCCGCGACTCCTCGTCCCCGCCGGTGGACAGCTGGTAGGCCAGCCGGTCCCCCTCCCACGACGGCGACCACGCGTCGAGGGTCGTGGTGCCGGAGGGGTCGATCCCCATCGGGTCGACGAGGACGCGGGTGGTGCCGTCGGGCTCGCGGACCCGCAGGACGGCGTGCTCCTGGCCGGGGTCGCGGCGGGTGGAGAACGCCCGCCCGGCCCGCCACACCGGAACCCCGACCGCGCCGGCGTGGACCAGCTCCTCGAGGCGCGCGGCGAACCGGTCGCGCAGCGGCAGCGCGGCCAGCGCCTCGGCGGTCAGCGCGTCCTGGGCCTGGGTCCAGGTGACCGTCCGCGGGTCGCTGGGGTCCTCCAGCCAGCGGTAGGGATCGGCGACCGGGTGTCCGTGGAGGTGCTCGACGAGGTCGAGCCGTTCGGCGTGGGGATGGCGCACGCCGGCCACGGTAGTGAGCCGCCCGGGCCCTCCCGGAGCGCGCATGGCCCGGTGCAGGTCAGAATGGGGACGCCCGCGGGTCGCACTGCACCCGGCGCGCGGCCCCGGGCGCCGGAGGTGCCCCGTGCCGCGTCCTCACCACGGGTCGTCCGCAGGCCATCCAGGTCCGCGGCGCGACCCCCACTCCCCGCCGTCGCCGCCTGCCCCCGCTCGGGTCACCGCGGCCGCGACCCTGCTCCTGAACGCCACGTACGAGCCCCTGTGCGTGGTCTCCAGCCGCCGGGCCATCGTGCTCGTGCTGGCCGACAAGGCCGTCTCCGTGGACTCCGCACCGGAGGAGGTGCACTCGGAGTCGGTGACCCTCCCGGTGCCCGTCGTGGTGCGGCTGACCCGCTACGTGCGGGTGCCCTACCCCTCGCAGGTGCCGCTGTCCCGGCGGGCGGTGTTCACCCGGGACGGGTCCACCTGCGTCTACTGCGGCAACTCGGCGACGAGCATCGACCACGTCGTCCCCCGCAGCCGCGGCGGCACCCACACCTGGGACAACGTCGTCGCGGCCTGCCGGCGGTGCAACCACACCAAGGCCGACCGGTCGCTGGCGGAGCTGGGCTGGAAGCTGCCGAACCCGCCGCGCACCCCGAGCGGCGCGGCCTGGCGGCTGCTGGGCGCGCGCACCGTCGACCCGCGGTGGCGGGAGTGGCTCGGCGTGCCGGAGAGCGTCAGCGCATGAGGGCGGACCGCCTGCAGGGTGCCGCCCCGTGACCTCACCGGGGACCGCGCGGCGGCTGTGGGCGCTGGGCGAGCCCTTCCACGCGCTCACCTACTTCGCCGACGAGTGCCGGAGCGCGGCCCAGGCGGCCGGCCTGACGGGCTTCTGGTCGGCCTACTTCGCGCTGCGCGCGGCACCGCTGGGCCCGGTCGGCCCCGAGGTGGTGACGGCGGCCTTCTACAACTTCGCGCCGGGGTTCGTGGCGCGCCGGGTGCCGGCGGTGTGGGACGCGGTGACGCCGGAGGCCGCGCTGGCCGCGCGGCTCGCCGGGGTGGACGCCGCCGCCGGCCGGGTGCTGGTGCCCGACTGGCCGGCCGCGGAGGCGGCCGCGCTGGCCGGGATCGCCGCGGCGGCGGTCGACCTGCCCGGCCGGCCGCTGGCCGCGGGGAACGCGGGTCTGCCGGTGCCCGGCGAGCCACACCTGGCCCTGTGGCAGGCGCTCACCACGCTGCGCGAGCACCGGGGGGACGGGCACAACGCGGCGCTGCTGCAGCGGGAGATCTCCGGGGTGGGCGCGCACGTGCTGGCCGCCGCGGCGGGCCGCACCGAGAAGGAGTGGCTGATGCGCGCCCGCGGGTGGGATGCGCAGGCGTGGGACGCCGCCGTCGAGGACCTCGCCGGCCGGGGCTGGCTGGCCGACGGCGAGCTCACCGCGGAGGGCACGGCGATCGTGGCCGCGGTCGAGGCCGACACCGACCGCCTGGCGCTCGGGCCGTGGCGGGAACTGGGCGACGCGCGCTGCGACCGGCTGGCCGAGCTGCTGGGTCCGCTGCGCCGCGCCGTCCTGGCCGCGGGGCTGTGGCCCGATCGCAACCCCATCGGCGTCCCCGACCCCGATTGAGCGGGGTAAAGGAAGCTCTCCCCACGTCGGCCGGCCGGATACGGGGGCAGAGCTTCCAATGCCTCGTGGGGCCGTCGTCAGGTGACGCGGGCGCGCTCGGTCGGGTAGCGCTCGTGGGCGCCGGTCGCCAGCACCTCGCGGAAGCGGTCCATCGCGTCCCACACGTCGGTGAAACGGGTGTAGAGCGGCGCGGGGCCCAGCCGCACCCGGTCCGGCGTCCGGAAGTCCGGCACCACGCCGCGGTCGACCAGGGCCTGGGTCAGCTGCCACGCCTGCGGATGGGCGAGGGTGACGTGCGATCCGCGCCGCGCCGGGTCCCGCGGGGAGGCCAGGACGACGCCGTGCGGGGCCAGCCAGGCGTCGGCCAGCGCCACGGCCAGTTCGCCCATCGCGCGCCCCTTGGCGGCCAGCGCGGGCATCCCGGCCTCGGCGACCAGCCGCGCGCCGACCTCCACCGCGGCCATCGCCACCACCGGCGGCGTCCCGACGCCGAACCGCTCGATGCCGGGCACCGGGTCGTAGGCCGGCCCCATGGCGAACTGGTCGCGCTGGCCGAACCAGCCCCAGATCGGCTGGCGCAGCTGCTCCTGCAGCTCCCGCCGCACGTAGAGGAACGCCGGCGCACCGGGCCCGCCGTTGAGGTACTTGTAGGTGCACCCGACGGCGAGGTCGGCGCCGGTGGCGGCCAGGTCGACCGGCACCGCCCCGGCGGCGTGCGAGAGGTCCCACAGCACCAGCGCGCCGACGTCGCGGGCGGCCGCGGTCACCGCCGCCACGTCGGCCAGCGCCCCCGACCGGTAGGCGACGGCGGAGAGGACGACGACCGCCACCCGCTCGTCCAGCGCGCCGGCCAGCACCGCCGGGTCCAGCCCCTCGTCGACGTCGGCCGTGACCTCCCGCACCGTCATCCCCCGCGCCTGCGCGACCCCCGCGACGATGTAGCGGTCGGTGGGGAAGTCGTCGGCGCAGCAGACGAGCACGTCCCGCCCGGGCCGGGCGTCGGCGGCCGCGACCAGCAGCTTGTAGAGGTCCACCGAGGTGGAGTCGCTGACCAGCACCTCGCCCGGCCGCGCGCCCAGCACCCCCTCGGCCAGCAGGTCCCCGACCCGGGTCGCCGCGCCGATCCAGGAGGACCAGGACCCGACCAGCCCGCGCCCCCACTCCTCCTCGACGGTGCGGGCCAGCGCGGCCGGCGTCTCCCGCGGCATCCGCCCGAGCGAGTTGCCGTCCAGGTAGAGCAGGCCGTCCTCGCCGGCGCCGGCGAAGCGCTCGCGGAAGCCGGCCAGCGGGTCGGCGGCGTCGAGGGACTCGGCGGAGGCGCGGGAGAGGTCCACGCCGTCCTGTCTACCGGTCCCCGCGCAGCTAGCGTCGCTCCCGTGACCCAGCTGCACGACCTCTCCGCGCTCGAGCAGGCCGCCGCCGTCCGGGCGCGCGAGGTCAGCCCGGTCGAGCTCGTCGAGCACGCGCTGCGGCGCGTCGAGGCGCTCGACGCCGGGCTCGGCGCCTTCCTCACCGTCACCCCCGAGCGGGCCCTGGCTGCGGCGCGGGAGGCCGAGCGCCGGGTCGCGCGCGCCGGGGACCTGCCGCCGCTGCTCGGTGTCCCGACCGCGATCAAGGACCTCAACAACACCGCCGGGGTCCGGACGACGTTCGGCTGCACCGTCTTCGCCGATAACGTGCCCACCGTCGACGACGCCGTCGTGGCCAGGCTGGCCGCCGCCGGCACCATCTCGGTCGGCAAGACGAACACACCGGAGTTCGGATTCCCCTGCTACACCGACAACGCGCTCGCCGGGCCGGCCCGCTGCCCGTGGGACCGCTCCCGCCTGGCCGGCGGCTCGAGCGGGGGAGCGGCGGTGGCCGTGGCGGCGGGGATGCTGCCGTTCGCCCAGGGCAGCGACGGCGGCGGCTCCATCCGGATCCCGGCGAGCATCAACGGGCTGTACGGCATCAAGCCCACCCGCGGCCGGGTGAGCAACGCCCCGTTCGGGGCCGACGTCACGGGGCTCGGCACCAACGGGCCGCTGGCCCGGACCGTCCGGGACGCCGCCGCGATGCTCGACGCGATGGCCGGGCCGGTGGCCGGTGACGCGACGTGGGCGCCGCCGCCTCCTCCCGGGGAGACCTTCCTCGGCTACGCCGACCGGCCGCCGGGTCGGCTGCGGATCGGCCGGTACCAGGAGTCCCCGATGCCCGAGGAGGCGCTCGAGCCGGAGGTGCGCGCGGCGTTCGACGACGCCGCGCGGCTGCTGGCGGACCTCGGGCACGAGGTGACCGACGTGCCGCCCGGCCTGCTCGGCCCCGAGGTGCTCCCCGCCTTCGAGCGGGCCTGGACGCTGTCGGGGACGCTGCTGCCGGTCCCGCCGGGCCGGCTGCGGGAGCTGCGGCCGCTCACCCGCGAGCTGCGGGCGCGGGGACTGGCGCTGTCCGCGCAGTCGGCGATGGAGGCGCTCACCGCGCTGCGGCTGTTCGCCCGCCGGTTCGTCCAGGCCACCGCCGGCTTCGACGTCCTGCTCGCGCCGGTCACCACCATGACGCCGCGGCCGCTGGGCTGGTTCGACGCCGACGGGGACGGCGCCGCGGACTTCGAGCGGCAGAAGCGCTACGCCGCGTTCACCGCCGTCTTCAACGTGACCGGGCAGCCGGCGGTCAGCGTTCCGCTGTCCTGGACGGCGGGGGGTCTGCCGGTCGGCACCATGCTCGTGGGCCGCCCCGCCGACGAGGCCACCCTCATCTCGCTCTCGGCGCAGCTGGAGGCGGCCCGGCCGTGGGCGCACCGCCACCCCGACGGATGGGACTGACCGGGAGGGACCGACCGGCTCCCGGTAGGTTGGGGCCGTGTCCGTCGTCGAGACCCTCCTCGTCTACGTGGGGGCCCCGCTGGCCGTGGTCCTCTTCCTGGCGTTGCTGACCCTGCGTCCCGGCAAGGGGCAGAAGAAGCTGCGCTACAAGCCCGGCCAGTCGTGGGACCACGAGCCCGTCTGGTACGAGCCGCACGTGGCCGGAGGCGGCCACGGTCCGGCTCCCGCGCACGGCCCCGCGGGTGTCCCGGGTGAGGGCACCGCGGCGCTCGGGTCGTCGGTGTACCCCGAGCAGCACGGCGAGCGCTCCACCGGCTCGCCCGGCGCCCAGACCGCACCGCACACCGGCTCGGGGAGGCGCGGGTCCACCGCCCTGCCCTCCGCGGCCGCGGTCGCCTCGGCCCGCCCCTACGGCGGCGCCCGCGGGACGTGGTGACCCCCGTGGCCTCGACGAACCCCACCTCGAACGTCCCCGGAGGCCGCAGATGACCCGCGCGCTGGAAGCCACGTCGCACGACACGGCGACGTCCGCCGGCACCGCGCCGACCCGCACCGACGAGAGCCAGGCGCCGGACTCGATCTTCGGCTACCGGGACCTGCTGCGCGTGGACGAGGCGCTGACCATGTCCTCCCGGGAGACCGGCCTGCGGTTCACCCTCTACATCGGCGACCTCGGGACGCAGACCCGCAGCCGCGCCGAGGAGCTGTTCGAGCAGTCGGGCGGCAACCTCGCCGAGTCGGTGCTGCTCGCCATCTCGCCCGGGCAGCGCGTCATCGAGGTCGTCGCCGGCTCGGCGGCCTCCCGCCGGCTGCCCGACCGCGCCTGCGCGCTGGCCGTGCTGTCGATGACCAACTCCTTCGGCTCGGGCGACCTGGTCGGCGGCATCGTCAACGGCCTGCGCCAGCTGTCCGACCAGGCCGGTCACCCGCGCAACCTGCGCCCGCACTGAAAGAGGACCCTCCTGCCCCCCGCCAGTCGCGAGCTCGCGGCGGGACCCTGCAGGAGGGCCACTGGACGCTCGCGGGACCCGGGACAGGGCCATCCGGCTCAGGACTGAACGGCTGATGCGAGAGGCCCAGGACCCGGCAGGGTCCTGGGCCTCTCGCGTCGAGCGCCTCAGCCCTCTGCCGCGGCGTCCCGTTCGCGGGCCCGCAGCGCCCGTGCGATCCCGTCCCGGCCCTCGGCGACCAGGCGGCGCAGCGGGGCCGGGTGGTCGGCGCCGGCCAGCCAGGCGTCGGCGGCCTGCACGGTGCGCAGCTCGACCACCGGCGGGAACAGGTACTGCACCGCGTTCTTGGCGATCTCGCCGGGACGCCGGTCCCACAGCTCCCGGATGTCGGCGAAGTAGCGCTCGACGTAGCCCGCCGTCAGGTGCCGCTGGGCCGGGTGCCAGAAGCCCAGCAGCATCGCCTCGTGCACCGCGTTCGGGACGGTGTCGTCGGTGAAGGCCCGCCGCCAGGTCTCCTCCTTGGACTCCGCCGTCGGGCGCAGCGCCCGGGCCGTGGCCGCCCGGCGGGCTCCGGTCGCCGTCGCGTCGCGGGTCTCCTCGGCCTCGATCTCGGCGTCCCCGGCCGCGCCGATGGCGACCAGCCCGTGCAGGAACGCCCAGCGGGCGTCGGCGTCCACGGGGAGACCCTCGACGGTGTGCGACCCGTCGAGCAGCCGCCGCAGGAACGCGGCGTGCTCCTCGGTGCGGGCGGCACCGGCGAAGGTCCGGGACCACTGCAGCTGGCTGTCGGTGCCCGGCTCCGCGGCCTCCAGCGCCGCCAGCGCCTTGTCGGCCAGCGCCCGCCAGCCGGTCTCGGCCCATCGCGGGTCGGCGTAGCTGGCCAGGGCGGTCTGCACGCGGGCCAGGAGGGACTGCACGACGCTGATCTCGGTCTCGGCGTCCACCCCGCCCAGCACGAGCGTCACCCAGTCGCGGGCCGGCCACTCGGCGTCCCGGGTCATGTCCCAGGCCGCGGACCAGCACAGCGCGCGCGGCAGCGAGTCGGGGAGCGTGCCGATGCCCTGCGTGAGCGAGGTGAGCGACCGCTCGTCCAGGCGCAGCTTGGCGTAGGTCAGGTCGTCGTCGTTGACCAGCACGAGGTCGGCGACCGGGTGGCCGACCAGCTCGGGCACCTCGGTCCGGGCGCCGTCGACGTCCAGCTCCACCCGCGTGGTGCGGGTCAGGCCGCCGGGGCCGGTGTCGTAGAGCCCCACGGCCAGCCGGTGGCGGCGCAGTACGGGGTGCTCGGGGACGGCGGTCTGCTCGATGGCGAAGGAGGCGTAGCGGCCGTCGTCGGTGCGCGTGGTGACCGGCCGCAGCGTGTTGACCTGGCTGGTCTCCAGCCACTGCCGCGACCACGCGGACAGGTCGCGCCCGGTGCTCTCCGACAGCGGGCCCAGCAGGTCGGCGAGGGTGGTGTTGCCGTACTCGTGCTTGCGGAAGTACCGCTGCACGCCGCGGAGGAACTCGTCGCGGCCCACGTAGGCGACCAGCTGCTTGAGCACCGAGGCGCCCTTGGCGTAGGTGATGCCGTCGAAGTTCACCTCGACCGCGGCGACGTCGACCATGTCGGCGGCGATGGGGTGCGTGGAGGGCAGCTGGTCCTGGGCGTAGGCCCACGCCTTCTCACTGTTGGCGAACGTCGTCCAGGCGGTCGTGTACTCGGTGGCCTCGGCCTGGCAGAGCGTGGAGATGTAGGTGGCGAAGGACTCGTTGAGCCAGAGGTCGTCCCACCAGCGCATGGTGACCAGGTCGCCGAACCACATGTGGGCCAGCTCGTGCAGCACCGTCTCCGCGCGCCGCTCGTACCGGGCGCGGGTCGCCTTCGACCGGAAGACGTAGTCCTCCAGGATGGTGACCGCGCCGGCGTTCTCCATGGCGCCGGCGTTGAACTCGGGCACGAACAGCTGGTCGTACTTGTCGAACGGGTACGGGTAGTCGAAGACCCGGTGGTAGAAGTCGAAGCCCTGCTTGGTGACGCGGAACAGCTCCTCCGGGTCGAGGTACTGGGCCAGCGAGGCGCGGCAGTACAGCCCGAGCGGGATGCCCTCGTGCGAGTCGGTGACCCGGGCGTAGGGCCCGGCGATCAGCGCGAGCAGGTAGGTGGACAGCCGCTTGGTCGGCGCGAAGTGCACCAGCTGCGCCCCGCCCGGGCCGGCCTCCACGGTGCGCCCGCCGGTGTTGGACACGACCTGCCAGTCGAACGGCGCGGTCACGTGCACCGTGTAGGCGGCCTTGAGGTCGGGCTGGTCGAAGCAGGTGAAGACACGCTTGGCCTCGGCCGGCTCGAAGTGCGTGTAGAGGTAGACCTGACCGTCCTCCGGGTCGACGAAGCGGTGCAGCCCCTCGCCGGAGTTGGAGTACCGGCAGTCGGCGACGACGACCAGCGTGTTCTCCGCGGCCAGCCCCGGCAGCGGCAGGCCGCCCTCCTCGGTGTAGCCGGCCACGTCGAGCTCGACGCCGTTGAGCGTGGCCGAGTGCACCCGCTCGGCCACCAGGTCGATGAACGTGTCGGCGCCCGGCCGCCGGCAGCCGAACCGCACCGTGGTGGTCGACCCGAACGTGTGCTCCCCGGGGCGCCCGGCGCCGTCGGTGAGGTCGAACTGGACGTCGTAGTCGTGCACCGCCAGCAGGCTGGCGCGGGCAGCGGCGTCATCGCGGGTCAGGTTGGGTACGGCCACGGACGCGAGCTTCCCATGCGGCGCCGACAGCCCGTCGCGGACGGCGACCGGTTGAGGGAACAACCACCACCCCGTCCGACTTGGGGACGAGCAGGACGGTCCGGCAGCGAGGGACACCGGCGACCGAGCGTGCGAGGTCGCGACGACACAGCACCGTCGGGCACCGGTCCGGCGAGCGCAGCGAGGAGGACACATGACCGAGGCAGTGCAGAGCGCCCCCGTGCAGGCACGCGTGGACTTCTGGTTCGACCCGCTGTGCCCGTGGGCGTGGCTGACCAGCCGGTGGGTGCTGGAGGCGGCCAAGGTCCGCGACATCGACCTGCACTGGCACGTCATGTCCCTGGCGGTGCTCAACCGCGGGCGTGACCTGCCCGAGCAGTACCAGGAGATGATGAGCAAGGCGATCGGCCCGGTGCGGGTGGCGATCGCGGCGGCGCAGCAGCACGGCGACGAGGTCCTCGGCGACCTCTACACCGCGATGGGCACCCTGCGGCACCACGAGGGCGTCGAGCTCGACGAGCTGGTCGCCCCGGCGCTGGAGCGGGTCGGCCTGCCGGCGTCCCTGGCCGAGGCCGCGACCTCGACCGAGTACGACGAGGCGCTGGAGAAGAGCCACCACGAGGGCATGGACCCCGTGGGCGACGACGTCGGCACCCCGGTCATGCACATCGACGGCGTGGCGTTCTTCGGCCCGGTGATCAGCCGGGTGCCCACCGGCGAGGACGCCGGCCGCGCCTTCGACGGCGCCGTCCTGCTGGCCAACCTGCCGGACTTCTGGGAGCTCAAGCGGACCCGCCTGTCCGGTCCGGACATGGACTCCGTCCCGGCCGACGCCGTCCGGCATGCTGATCGCGTGCCGCACCCCGTCCGCCAGCGCATCCTGATCACCGGCGCGAGCTCCGGCCTCGGCGAGGGCATGGCCCGCCGCTTCGCCGCCCTGGGCCGTGACCTCGCCCTCGTCGCCCGTCGCACCGACCGGCTCGACGCCCTGCGCGAGGAACTGGTCGGCGCGCACCCCGGCATCCGGGTGGTCACCGCCGAACTCGACGTCGACGACGCGGCAGCGGTCGAGGAGGTCGTGCCGCAGCTGGCCGGGGAGCTGGGCGGGATCGACCGGTTCATCGCCAACGCCGGCATCGGCAAGGGCGCCTCGGTCGGCACCGGCCAGGCCTGGGCCAACCGCGCGACGCTGTTCACCAACGTGCTCGGCACCCACGCCCAGTGCGAGGCGGCGGTCGAGCTGTTCCGCGCGCAGGGCAGCGGCCACCTCGTCGTCATCTCCTCGGTCGCCTCGATCCGCGGCATGCGTGGCAGCCGGACGGCGTACGGCGCCAGCAAGGCCGCGCTCAACGCCCTCGCCGAGGGCATCCGCGCCGACCTGCTCGGCACCGGCATCGCGGTCACGACGGTGCTGCCCGGCTACATCGCGACCGACCTCAACGAGGGGCGCCGCGGGCCGTTCACCGTCGGTCTCGACCGCGGCGTGCACGCGCTCACCGCCGCGATCGAGCGCGAGCCGGTGCGCGCCTACGTGCCCGAGTGGCCGTGGCGGCCGGTGTCCGCGCTGCTCCGCGTGCTGCCGCTGCCCGTCCTCCGCCGGCTCACGTAGCAGCGGAGTCGCTCGAGTGCGGAACCCGTCACCCAGCGACTCCGGCCCGCCGGGCGGCGAGGGTCATCGTGGCCTCGTCGTAGGGCCCTTCGGCGAGTCGGCCGGCGCGGACGGCGGCCAGGACGGCGAGCAGGTCCGCCCGCTGGGCGCCGACGAACGCCGCGTCCACGACCGCGCCGTGGCCGGGGACCACCGGCCCGCGGGCCAGTGCGTGCAGCCGGCCCAGGGTCGCCGGCCAGTCCGCGGGGAAGGCGTCCTCGAAGGCCGGCGGCGCGCCCTCTTCGACGAGGTCGCCGGCGAACACGACGTTCCCGTCCCCGGCCGTCTCGACCTCGACCACCAGGTCGTGCCCGGTGTGGCCGCGGCCGAGGAACCGCAGCACCACCTCGCGGCCACCGACGTCCAGGACGGCGACCTCGTCGACCAGCGCGTCGGGCGGGTCCAGCGGCGCCCGGCGGACCCGGTCGGCGGCCTCCGGATCGCCCGCGGCCAGCAGCTCGCCGACCCGGGCGGCCCGCTGCGCCTCGCCGGTGGTCCCCACCGCCTGCGCGCAGCCGCGGGTTCCCCAGATCGGAGCCGGGCGGAAGGCGGCGTTGCCGAAGCAGTGGTCGTAGTGCGCGTGGGTGTTCACCACCGTCCACGGGTGCGCGGTCACCCGCCGGACGGCGGCGGCCAGGTCGGCCGCCTCGCCGAGGTCGGAGCGGGTGTCGACCACCAGGCAGGCGCCGTCGCCGACGACCAGCCCGCAGTTGAGGTCCAGCGACTGGTGCCGGCGGACGAAGACGCCGTCGGCGACCTCCCGGAAGCTCACCAGCAGATCCGCATCGGCCGGCCGCGGGCGTCGAGGGAGCCGTCGCCCACGCACTCGGCGGTCCCGGCGGCGATGCGCGCGGCCGACCACGCGGCGGCGCAGGCGTCGAGCGCGTCGACGGCGGGCACGCGGGGCGGGGCATCGAGCAGTGCGGCGTCGACGTCCATCACCTCCCGCAGCGCGGCCAGTCGCCGCGCCAGCCCGCGGGCGGTGACCTTGGCGTCGCGCAGGTCTGGGTCGAGGACCCGGAAGGCCAGCTCCGGGTGCACCTCGTGAACCCGCGGGTCCGGCGGTTCGCCGAGGGCGTCGTCGAGCGACCGGATCGCCTTCACCAGTTGGAACGCCTGGGCCGACGGCGCGAACGACGGGTTCGTCGTCGCGCGGGAGAGGGCCCGTGCCTCGGCGTAGTCGTCGGTCGCAAGGACGGCCCGGACTGGCGCGGGGAAGACCGAGCTCGCGGCCCGAAACGGTGCGAGCAGCGCCTTGGCCCGGACGTCGCAGGCCCGCACGCCGTCGTCCGACAGCCCGATCGGCATGTCGATGCCGACCACCTCGACGCCGGTCACGGCGAGGACGGCGGCCGCGTCGGCCAGCACCGAGAGCCGCACGGTCCGGCCCTCGAGCCGCGCACCCACCCAGGCCCCGCGCCAGCCATCGACCCCGAGGACCGCCACCTCGGGAGCCTGACAGACTCGCCGGCATGCGCGTCTTCGTCGGCACCGACCACGCCGGGCTCGAGTTCAAGGAGCACCTCAAGCAGGCCTTGGCCGACGCCGGGCACGAGCCGGTGGACTGCGGGGCCTTCGAGTACGACGCCCAGGACGACTACCCGCCCTTCTGCTTCGAGGTCGGTGAGCGCACGGTCACCGAGCCGGGCAGCCTCGGCGTGGTCATCGGCGGCTCGGGCAACGGCGAGCAGATCGCGGCCAACA
Organism: Geodermatophilus sp. CPCC 206100; assembly: GCF_048569675.1. NCBI lineage: Bacteria > Bacillati > Actinomycetota > Actinomycetes > Geodermatophilales > Geodermatophilaceae > Geodermatophilus > Geodermatophilus sp. CPCC 206100. Next base: position 79,528 of record NZ_JAQISV010000016.1, on the reverse strand, counting down.
AGGTGCCCGGCGTGCGCGCCGCGCTGGTGTGGAACCGCGACACGGCGGAGCTGGCCCGCCAGCACAACGACGCCAACGTGGTCTCGATCGGGGCCCGCCAGCACAGCGTCGAGGAGGCCACCGAGCTGGTGCTGCTCTTCCTCGCCACCCCGTTCAGCGGCGATGAACGGCACGCCCGCCGGATCGGCCTGGTCACCGACTACGAGCAGAACCGGCACCGTCCGGCCGGCGGCCTCCCCACCCGCCAGGACCCCGTCTGAGCCCTGGCCCCGCTGCCCGGCCCCGCCGCGACGGGAGCGGGGTCCCGCCTCGGCTTCTGGCCCCGTCCCGGGTCCCGCCCTGAGCTGGCGAAGGGTGGGGAGGACGGGGTCCCGCCTCGGCTCCTGGCCCCGTCCCGGGTCCCGCCCTGAGCTGGCGAAGGGTGGGGAGGACGGGGTCCTCTTCAGAACTCGTCCGGGCACCACGGGGTGACCGGCCACCGGAACGCCGTCGCCGCGTGCGTCACGGCGCCGGGGCTGACCTCGGTCACCCGCCCCGCGGCCTGCAGCGTCGCCAGCGAGACCCCGCCGAGGTAGGCCGCGCCCAGCGCCTCGACGTCGAGCACGAGGTCGGGGTCGGCGTCGGTCTGCCCGCAGAAGCCGCCGGACGGGCCCGCCGTCAGCGCCCAGCGCCCGTCGTTCCACGGGCAGAACGAGTCGCGGACCTCCAGCACCAGGTTGACCGGCGCGGGGTAGCGGCGGGCCGCCAGCGCCCGGCCGACGTCGACCAGCCGCACCCAGAGCGCATCGACCGGACGGCTGTGCAGCGCGCGCGCGTCGGCGAGCAGGTGCCGGAGGGGGTCGTCGGGCGAGGCCATCGAGGCCTGCAGGTTGCGCACCAGGTCGACTGACAGCAGGAAGCGCCACAGCGCCGCGTGGGCCGGGGGAGTCGTGCTGCGGACCTCCTCGACGACGACGGTGCCGTCCGCCTCGCTGTCCTCGGTCCAGGCGCCCTTGACCCGGTACGCGGCGTAGCCGGTGACCGTGCCGTCGGGCTCGGTGTGCAGGAGGTGGCGCCGCTCGGTTGCGCCCGAGCGCTGGTCGGCCTCGTCGCGCAGGGCGCGGTCCCACCAGCGCTCGTCGCGGGCGAGGTTGCCGGGCACCTGCCGGCGGACCCGGTCGTGGAGGTCCGCGGCGGCGGCGCGGTACACCTCGACCGGCACGAGGTCGACCCGGCCCGCGCCGAGGTCGACGTCCGGCCGGAACCCCATCCGCTGCACCCGCCCGCCGAGGTTGCCCTTCCAGCTCGCCACCCCGTAGCCGTACCGGCCGTAGATCGACGACTCCGACGCCCACAGCGCCGCCACCGGCTCGCGCTCCTGCTCGTGCAGCTCGGTCAGCTGGCGCCGCATGATCGCGCTCAGGATGCCCCGCCGCCGGTGGGTGGGCGCCACGGTCACCCACGTGACCGCGGCGCAGGGGACGACGGCGCCCGGAACGGTGAGGTACCGGCTGTAGACGCCCGACGTCGCCACCACCCGGTCGGCGTCCCACAGCCCGAGCGAGCGGTCCAGCTCCGCGTAGGGCGGGACGGCGTCGGTGAACGAGCTGGGGCCCGGCTCGGCGAAGGCGGCGAACAGCGCGCGGCTGAAGGCCGGCCACTCCTCGGCGGTCGCGGGGCGCAGCGCGTCGGCGAGATCGGTCACCGGGCGTGTCTACCGGGAGCCACCGACGGTTCGCGAACGAGTTCCCTCCCGTCGGACCCCGGTGCCACCATCCGGCCCGTGGCCGCCACCGCTGACGACGTCCGTGCCGTCGCCCTCGCCCTCCCGGACACCACCGAGCGCCCGGCCTGGGACATGGCCTGCCTGCGGGTGCGCGACAAGATCTTCGCCTCGATGCCGCCCGACGAGAGCTGGGTGGCCATCCGGCTGGCCGAGGGGGAGAACCGTGAGCTGGCGGCCGAGCGGCCGGGCGTCTTCTCGGTCCCGCACCACTACCGGAACTCCACGATGGTCGTCGTCGACCTCGCCGCCACCGACCGCGAGGAGCTGGCCGAGCTGCTCACCGAGGCGTGGCGGCTGCGCGCGCCGGCGCAGCTGCGCTCGACCTACGACGCCACCGAGCGGCCCGCGCCGGGCGAGCCGTGAGCCGGCCCCCTGCAGGGGCCCGCCGCGAGCGTGCGAGTGGTGGGGGGCAGGGGGTCCTCTCTCAGCCCCGCAGATAGGCCAGGGTCGCCATCACCCGGCGGTGCTGGTCCTCGTCCTGGCTGAGGCCGAGCTTGGCGAAGATCCGCTGGGTGTGCTTCTCGACGGCGCCCTCGGTGACCACCAGCCGCCGCGCGATCGCGCTGTTGGAGTGCCCCTCGGCGATCAGCCCGAGCACCTCCCGCTCGCGCGGGGTCAGGCGGCGCACCGGGTCGTCGGCGCGCCGGCGGGCGAACAGCTGGGCGACCACCTGGGGGTCGAGCACGGTGCCGCCGGCGACGACGTCGGTCAGCGCGGCCAGGAACGAGTCGAGGTCGGTGACCCGGTCCTTGAGCAGGTAGCCGACCCCGCCGCGGCCGTCGGCCATCAGCTCGTCGGCGTAGGCCACCTCGACGTACTGGGAGAGCACGAGCACCGCCGTCCCGGGTGCCGCGGCGCGGGCCTCGACCGCGGCCCGCAGTCCCTCGTCGGTGTGCGTGGGCGGCATCCGGACGTCGACCACCGCGACGTCCGGGCGGTGCTCGGCCACCGCCCGGACCAGTGCGGGCCCGTCGCCCACGGCCGCGACCACGTCGGTCCCGGCCTCCTCCAGGAGGCGCACCAGCCCCTCTCGGAGGAGCACCGAGTCGTCGGCGATCACGACCCGCACGGCAGCTCCGCCACCAGCCGGGTGGGCCCACCGCGCGGGCTCTCCACGGTGAGGACGCCGTCCACCGCGAGCAGCCGGTCGGTCAGCCCGGCCAGGCCGTGCCCCGGAGCGAGGACGGCACCGCCGCTGCCGTCGTCCTCCACGACCACCCGCAGCGCCGGGCCGGTGGCCACGACCACCACCTGGCAGGTCGTCGCGCCGCTGTGCTTGGCGACGTTGGCCAGGGCCTCGCTGACGACGAAGTAGGCGGTGTTCTCCACGGCCGGGGCCAGCCGGCCCTGCGGGAGGTCGACGGAGAGCTCCACCGGCACGGGGGAGCGGGCCGCGATCGCGGCGAGCGCGGCGGCCAGGCCACGGTCGGCGAGCACGGGCGGGGCGATGCCGCGGGACAGCGCCCGCAGCTCCTCCAGGGCCTCCTTGGCCAGGCCGGCCGCCTCGCCGAGGGTGGCCCGCGCGGCCGCCGGGTCGCGGTCCAGCTGGCGCTGGGCGCGGGAGAGGTCCATGCCCAGGCGCACCAGGTGCTGCTGCGGGCCGTCGTGGATGTCGCGCTCCAACCGGCGCAGCGCGACCGCCTCGGCGGCGACGGCGGCGTCCCGGCCCTGCGCGAGCCGGCCGATCTCCGCCTGCGTGGCGGCCCGGGAGGTGAGCAGCGCCCGGCCCAGCTGTGCCTGGAGCACCGACACCGCGCGGACCGCGAAGGGCAGCAGCAGCGCGAAGACGACCCCGAGGACGGCGTAGAAGACGATCCGCCTGCCGAAGCCGTCGCCGAAGCCGAGCAGCTCGGGCAGGTCCTGGTCGTCGGGACCGTCGGGCAGCGACCAGCCCCACGCGGCGTAGGTCAGCCCGCCGAGCGCGCCGGCCCAGGAGGTCACCGTCACGGAGAAGGCGAGGATCGCGAAGGGGAACCGGAGCAGCGCGTGCAGGGCGTCCAGCCAGCACTGCGGGTCGCGCAGCGGGGTGGTCAGCCGGCGCAGGCGGCTGCCCTCGGGCCGGGCGTAGGCGGGGTGCGGAACGGGCTCCCCGAGCACCCCGGGCAGCCATGCCCGCTCCACGGCGGCCAGCCCTCGGGCGGCGAGCAGGGTGGCGGCCAGGACGGCGACGCCGACCCAGACCACGAGCAGCCCCGCGCCGACCGCGAGGCCGGTGACCACGAGGACGAACGCCGCGATGGCGAGCGGGAAGGACAGCAGCGAGTAGCCGGTGTCCAGGCCCAGCTGCTGGAGCCGCGTCCGGCGGGGGACGACGGACGGCGGGGGCGCGGACACGGTCGACAGGACGGCGGTGTCGGTCATGCCGTCGAGCCTGGCCGCGGGAGGGCCCCGGCCCCATCCCGCCAGCCGGTCGATCGGGTGTCGGGCTGCCCCGACAGGCGTGCGCTGGTCATCTCGGGTCGAGATGCTCCGGCGTGGCACGGTCGGTGTCCAGCACCCCCGCCCCGTTAGGGTCCTCGGAGCCGGGCGCGCCGAACTCGTCGCGCCGCCGCGCGACCGGTGCCCGGCGGGGGAGGGAGCCGCGTGCGCGGTCCTGCGGTGCCGATCGCCCTGATCACGGTCCTGCTCGTCGCCGGCTGCGGGTCCGGCGGCGAGGAGGAGGAGCCCTCCCGGGGGTCCGCAGAGGCGAGCACCTCGGTGCCCGACGCGCGGCTCACGCTGGTCGCGGACGGGGACGCCGTCGCCGCCGCCGCCTCGACCAGCCGCGCCCTGTTCGACACCGCCGAGGTCGCCGTCGTGACCCGCGACGGGGACGCCGCCGGCACGCTGCTGGGCGCGTCGGCCGCCGTCGGGCTCGGCGTCCCCCTGCTGGTGGAACCGGCCGACGGCTCGGATCCCGACGCGCTCGCCGCCGAGCTGGAGCGGCTGGGGACGGCGACGGTCCTCGCGGTGGGGGAGGCGGAGGGCGCGGGTGGTCCCGAGCGCGCAGTGGTCGCCGTCCCGGCGACGGCGGAGGCGGTCGCGGAGGTGACCGGGCTCGACCTGGGCGAGGGCCAGGAGGTGGCCGCCGACGAGGGGCCGGCCGCGGTCGCCGGGCTCGATCCCGGGCAGCCGGTCGCGCTGCTCGCCGGGGACGAGCCCGCCGCGGGCGACGAGGCGACGGCCGACGTCGAGCCGCTGCCCGAGGTCACGCGCGCGGAGCCCCTCGACGGCACCCTGGTGGTGAGCACCGCGAGCCCGGTGGCGCTGGCCGGCATCGCGACGGCCCGGGCGGCCGGGGCGTCGGTCCACCTGACCGGCGGCACCGACCCGCGCGGCGACGCCGACCTGATCGGCCTGCTGGGGGAGACCCAGCCGGACGCCGTGGTCGCGCTCGGCCCCGAGTACACCGGCGAGGACGGGTTGGACTGGAAGCTGGCGACGGCGGCCACCGGCGAGCAGCTGCCGGGAGGCGGGCAGCTGCTCTTCCCGCAGCACTTCCTCGTCGCCCTCTACGGACTCCCGGGCAGCGGCGCGCTGGGCGTCCTCGGCGAGCAGGACGCGGCGGCCTCGGTGGAGCGGGCCCAGGCGCACGCGGCGCCCTACGAGGCGCTGGTGCCCGACGCCGCCGTCGTCCCGGCCTTCGAGATCATCGCCACGGTGGCCTCGGCGTTCGCGGGCCCCGACGGCAACTACTCCACCGAGGTGCCGGCCGAGGACCTGCGGCCGTGGGTGGAGGCCGCGGGCGAGGCCGGGCTCTACGTCGTTCTCGACCTGCAGCCGGGGCGCACCGACTTCGTCACCCAGGCCGAGCAGTACCGCTCGCTGCTGGAGCTGCCGCACGTGGGCCTGGCCTTGGACCCGGAGTGGCGGCTGGCGCCCAACCAGGTGCACCTGTCGCAGATCGGCTCGGTCCCGATCGACGAGGTGAACGCGGTGGTCACCTGGCTGGCCGACCTGACCCGGGCCGCCGGCCTGCCCCAGAAGCTGCTGGTGCTGCACCAGTTCCAGGTGCGGATGATCCCCGAGCGCGAGCGGCTGGACACCTCCCGGGACGAGCTGGCGGTGATGGTCCACGCCGACGGCCAGGGCGGGCAGGGCGACAAGCAGGCGACCTGGCGGACGCTGCGCCAGACGGCGCCGGACGCCGTGGCCTGGGGGTGGAAGAACTTCTACGACGAGGACGTCCCGATGCTCACCCCGGAGGAGACGATCGCCCAGGTCAGCCCCCGGCCTCAGCTGATCAGCTACCAGTAGGCCGCGACCCCTCCCGTTGTGTCGGTGCCCTGTGGTGAGCTGGCGCGGCCCCTGAGTCCGAGGAGGAACCCGTGACGGCCGTCGACACCGAGTTCGACCCGCGACTGCTCGAGCACCGCCGCGAGCTGACCGGCTACTGCTACCGCATGCTCGGCTCGGCGTTCGACGCCGACGACGCGGTGCAGGAGACCATGGTCCGCGCCTGGCGCGGGCTGGCCGCCTTCGAGGGCCGGTCGGCGCTGCGGTCGTGGCTGTACCGGATCGCGACCAACGTCTGCCTCGACCAGCTGTCCGGCCGCCAGCGGCGGGCGCTGCCGATGGACGTCGGGGGTTCGTCGTGGCAGCCGGTCGAGGCCTCGCTCGCGGCCCGCCGGCCGGGCACCGCGTGGGTGGAGCCGATCCTCGACCGGCAGGTGGTCTCCGAGGACACCGACCCCGCCGAGCAGGCGGTGCAGCGGGAGTCGATCCGGCTGGCGTTCGTCGCCGCCCTGCAGCACCTGCCACCCCGGCAGCGGGCGGTGCTCCTGCTCCGCGACGTGCTCCGGTGGAAGGCCGACGAGGTGGCGCAGCTGCTCGAGACCACGGTCGCGTCGGTCAACAGCGCCCTGCAGCGGGCCCGGGCAACGCTGGCCGCCGTCGGCGGCGAGCTCGACCCCCAGCCGCTGGACGACGACGAGCGCGAGCTGCTCGACCGCTACGTCGAGGCCTTCGAGCGCTACGACATCGACGCCTTCGTCAAGCTCCTGCACGAGGACGCCACGCAGCACATGCCGCCGTTCGAGATGTGGCTGCAGGGGCCGGAGGACATCGGCACCTGGATGCTCGGGCCGGGCTCGGAGTGCCGCGGGTCGCGGGTGCTGCCCACCCGGGCCAACGGTGCTCCGGCGTTCGCCCAGTACCGGCCGCGGGAAGGGGGCGGTCGCGAGCCGTGGGCTCTGCACGTGCTCGAGGTGCGCGAGGGCAAGATCGCCCACATCTCGAGCTTCCTCGACCTCGACACGGGTCTGTTCGTGCGGCTGGGCCTGCCGGCCGAGCTGGACTGACCGGGCCGCCACCACCGAGGACGGGGACCTGATGCCGCAGACCGAGTTCACCGAGGGCGTCCACGAGGAACGGCACCGCGACGGCTCCCTGCGGGCCCGCGGGCCGGTCGTGGACGGCCGCCCGCACGGCTACTGGGAGTGGTTCCGGCTCGACGGCACCATGCTGCGGTCGGGCCACTTCGACCGGGGCCGGGGCGTGGGGGAGTGGACCACCTACGACAAGTCCGGCGCCCCCTACAAGGTCACCCAGCGCGGATGAGCCCGGCCCCGCCGCCGGCCGCCCGGCCCGCCGAGACGCAGCGCCTGCGCGACCTCGCGCTGCTGCGGCGGGTCCGGGACCGGATCGACCGGGAGTACGCCCAGCCGCTGGACGTCGAGGCGCTCGCGCGCGGCGTGCACGTGTCGGCCGGGCACCTCAGCCGGCAGTTCCGGCAGGCCTACGGGGAGTCGCCGTACTCCTACCTGATGACCCGGCGCATCGAGCGGGCGATGGCGCTGCTCCGCCGCGGCGACCTCAGCGTCACCGAGGTCTGCTTCGCCGTCGGCTGCGGGTCGCTGGGCACCTTCAGCACCCGCTTCACCGAGCTGGTCGGCGTGCCGCCCAGCACCTACCGGCGGCAGGCGGCGGAGGCGACCGCGGGGATCCCCTCGTGCGTGGCGAAGCAGGTCACCAGACCGGTCAGGAATCGAGAAGCCCCCGTCGCCGCGCCGCTCCTAGCGTGATCGACATGGACCTGACCATCCACCAGACCTTCCTCCCGCAGGACGACCCCGACGCCGCCCTGGCCTTCTACCGCGACACCCTCGGCTTCGAGGTCCGCAACGACGTCGGCTACGAGGGCATGCGCTGGATCACGGTCGGCCCCGCCGACCAGCCGGGCACCTCGGTCGTCCTCTACCCGCCGGGGGCCGACCCGGGCGTCACCGACGAGGAGCGCCGCACCATCGTCGAGATGATGGCCAAGGGCACCTACGCCAGCCTCATCCTGGCCACCAAGGACCTCGACGGCGTCTTCGACCGGCTGCAGGCCGGCGGCGCCGAGGTCGTGCAGGAGCCGACTGAGCAGCCGTACGGCATCCGCGACTGCGCGTTCCGCGACCCCGCGGGCAACCTGCTCCGCATCCAGGAGCTGCGCTGAGTGGTCCACCGCTCGGCACGGCGACCGACGCCGGCCAGGATCCCGGCCGGCGTCCCCCGTTCGGGCGTCGTGCCGTCCCGGCCCGCACCGCCCGTCCGGTAGAAAGCGACCGGTGTCGCGCCCGCGCGGCCGCGACCGTCCGACAGAGGGAGATCCGATGACCACGGCCACGAGGACGGACGGGCAGTCGCCCGCGCGGCACGCCGCCGACAGCCACGACCTGATCCGCGTGCTCGGCGCGCGGGAGAACAACCTCAAGGACGTCAGCGTCGAGATCCCGAAGCGCCGGCTGACGGTGTTCACCGGCGTCTCCGGGTCGGGCAAGAGCTCGCTGGTCTTCGACACGATCGCCGCGGAGTCGCAGCGGATGATCAACGAGACCTACAGCGCCTTCGTCCAGGGCTTCATGCCGTCCCTGGCGCGGCCGGAGGTCGACCTCCTCGAGGGCCTGACGACGGCGATCATCGTCGACCAGGAGCGGATGGGCGCCAACCCGCGCTCGACGGTCGGCACCGCGACCGACGCCAACGCGATGCTGCGGATCCTCTTCAGCCGGCTCGGGCAGCCGCACATCGGCTCGCCCAACGCCTACTCGTTCAACATGCCGTCGGTGCGGGCCAGCGGTGCGATCACCGTCGAGCGCGGCGAGGGCAAGACCCGGGCCGAGAAGGTGACCTTCAACCGGCTCGGCGGCATGTGCCCGCGCTGCGAGGGCATGGGCTCGCTCAACGACTTCGACCTCACCGCCCTGTACGACGAGTCGAAGACCCTCAACGAGGGCGGCCTGATGGTCCCCGGGTACAGCATGGACGGGTGGTACGGCCGCCTCTTCCAGGGCATCGGCCTCGACCTGGACAAGCCGATCGGCAGGTTCACCAAGAAGGAGATGCACGACCTCCTCTACAAGGAGCCGACCAAGATCAAGGTCGAGGGCATCAACCTCACCTACGAGGGCGTGATCCCGAAGGTCCAGAAGTCGATGCTCTCCAAGGACGTCGACGCGCTGCAGCCGCACGTCCGGCGGTTCGTGGAGCGGGTGGTGACGTTCACGACCTGCACCGACTGCGGGGGCACCCGGCTCACGCAGGAGGCGCTGTCGTCGAAGATCCAGGGCAAGAACATCGCCGACCTGTGCGCCATGCAGATCAGCGACCTCGCCGACTGGATCCGGGCGCTCGACGAGCCGTCGGTCGCCCCCCTGCTCGCCGGGCTGCAGCACCTCCTCGACTCGTTCAACGAGATCGGGCTGGGCTACCTCTCCCTCGACCGGCCCTCGGGCACGCTGTCGGGCGGCGAGGCGCAGCGCACGAAGATGATCCGCCATCTCGGCTCGTCGCTCACCGACGTCACCTACGTCTTCGACGAGCCCACGATCGGCCTGCACCCGCACGACATCCAGCGGATGAACGACCTGCTCATCCAGCTTCGGGACAAGGGCAACACCGTGCTCGTCGTGGAGCACAAGCCCGAGACCATCGCGATCGCCGACCACGTCGTCGACCTCGGCCCGCGCGCCGGCACCGAGGGCGGCGAGGTGGTCTTCGAGGGCAGCCTCGAGGGCCTGCGGAGCAGCGGCACGCTGACCGGGCGGCACCTGGACGACCGCGCCCGGCTCAAGCCGTCGGTGCGCACGCCGACCGGGGTGCTGGAGGTGCGCGGCGCCGGCACCCACAACCTGCGCGACGTCGACGTCGACATCCCGCTCGGCGTACTCGTCGTCGTCACCGGCGTGGCCGGCTCGGGCAAGAGCTCGCTGATCCACGGCTCGGTCGCCGGCCGGGACGGCGTGGTGTCGGTCGACCAGGGTGCGATCCGGGGGTCGCGGCGCAGCAACCCGGCGACCTACACCGGGCTGCTGGACCCGATCCGCAAGGCGTTCGCCAAGGCCAACGGCGTGAAGCCGGCGCTGTTCAGCGCCAACTCCGAGGGCGCGTGCCCCACCTGCAACGGCGCCGGGGTGATCTTCACCGACCTCGGGGTCATGGCCACCGTCGAGTCCCCGTGCGAGGAGTGCGAGGGCAAGCGGTTCCAGGCGTCGGTGCTGGAGTACACGCTGGGCGGCCGCGACATCGCCGAGGTGCTCGCGATGTCGGTGACCGAGGCCGAGGAGTTCTTCGCCGACGGGGAGGCGCGCACGCCGGCCGCGCACGCCATCCTCGACCGGCTCGCCGACGTCGGGCTGGGCTACCTCAGTCTCGGCCAGCCGCTCACCACGCTGTCCGGCGGCGAGCGGCAGCGGCTGAAGCTGGCCACCCGCATGGCCGAGAAGGGTGGCGTCTACGTGCTCGACGAGCCGACCACCGGCCTGCACCTGGCCGACGTCGAGCAGCTGCTCGGCCTGCTGGACCGGCTCGTCGACTCCGGCAAGTCCGCCATCGTCATCGAGCACCACCAGGCGGTCATGGCGCACGCCGACTGGATCATCGACCTGGGGCCCGGCGCCGGTCACGACGGCGGCCGGGTGGTCTTCGAGGGCACCCCGGCCGACCTGGTCGCCGGCCGCTCCACCGTCACCGGCGAGCACCTCGCGGCCTACGTCGGCAGCTGACCGTGGCGGGGGAGGACGACCCGTTCGGCGGTCGGCAGCCGACGAGCCACGAGCGCACGACCGGGCTGCCCTGGGATGCGTCCTACCGGGACGGCCCGGCGCCGTGGGACGTCGACGGCCCGCAGCCGGCGGTGGTGCGCGTCGCGGCCGCGGGCGGGTTCGCCGGCGACGTGCTCGACGCCGGGTGCGGATCGGGGGAGAACGCCTTGCACGTCGCCGCGCTGGGGCTGCCGGTCCTGGGCGTCGACGTGGCGGAGACGGCCGTCGCGATGGCCCGGGCCAAGGCCGCCGAGCGGGGGCTCCCGGCGGAGTTCGCAATCGCGGACGCCCTGCACCTGGAGCGGCTGGGGCGCCGGTTCGACACCGTCCTGGACTCCGGGCTGTTCCACACCTTCGACCCCGAGGAGCGGCCCGGGTACGTGGCCGGCCTGGCGTCGGTGACCGGGTCCGGCGGCAGGCTGTACGTGCTCTGCTTCGCCGACCAGGGTCCCGACGTCGGCCCGCACCCCGTCAGCCAGGACGAGCTGAGGGCGGCGTTCCCCCGCGCCGGCGGCTGGGACGTCGTCGCCGTCGAGCCGGAGCGGGTCGAGACGAGGTTCCACGCCTCCGGCGCACCGGCCTGGCTCGCGACGATCAGGCGGGTCTGAACCCGCCACGGGACCATCAGCACTTCCCGTCCCACTTGAACGTATAGCGCACCCGGGGGCTTGTGGCAAGACCCCGGGGAGGCCGCAGAATCGCCCGGCCTGAAGCCGAGACCTGCGGGGATGGGGACGATGAGTTGCTTTCTGATCTCGCCGACACCGGGCTCCGCGGGCACGTCGAGCGGAGCCGATGACGTGACACCGAGGACCCCCAGCGCGTTCGACCTGCCCGACCACCTGTCACCCAAGGCCGACCCGGCGCTGATCGCTCGCGACGAGGAGCACTTCGCGGCCGTCGCCGAGAGCCTCCAGCAGTCGATCGCCGACCTGACCGACCGCCTCGACGCCGAGCGCCGCTCCGCCGGCGGCACCGGCCAGGAGGCGCTGGACCGGGACCTGGAGATCCACCGGCTGACCGCTCGCCTGCGCACCCTGCGTCGCTTCGCCCTCGACCTGTGCCTCGGGCACATGGTCGGCGCGGACGACCCCGAGCCGGTCTACGTCGGCCGGCTGGGCCTCACCGACGGCGCCGGCCGCCGGCTGCTGGTCGACTGGCGCTCGCCCGCGGCCGAGCCGTTCTTCGGCGCGACCCACGCCCACCCGATGGGGCTGACCAGCCGCCGCCGGTACCGCTGGACCCGCGGCCGGATCACCGACTACTGGGACGAGGTGTTCACCCCGGACGGGTTCGACGGGCACGCCGCCGCGCTCGACGACCAGTCCGCCTTCATCGCCAGCCTGGGCGGCACCCGCTCGCCGCGCATGCGCGACGTGCTCGGCACCATCCAGGCCGACCAGGACGCGATCATCCGCGCGGGATCGGCCGGCCCGCTCGTCGTCGACGGCGGCCCGGGGACCGGGAAGACCGTCGTCGCCCTGCACCGCACCGCCTACCTGCTCTACTCCGACCCGCGTCTGGGCTCCCACCGGGGCGGCGTGCTGTTCGTCGGGCCGCACCAGCCGTACCTGGCCTACGTCGCCGACGTCCTGCCCAGCCTCGGCGAGGAGGGCGTGCAGACCTGCACCTTGCGGGACCTCGTCCCGGAGGGAGCGCGGGCGGCGGTCGAGACCGACCCGGACGTGGCCCGCCTGAAGTCCTCCGCGGACCTGGTCGGGGCGGTCGAGGCGGCGGTGCGGTTCTACGAGGAGCCGCCCACCACGGGCATGACGGTGGCGACTCCCTGGTCCGACGTCTGGCTGGGCCCCGACGACTGGGCCGAGGCGTTCGAGGCGCCGGATCCCGGCACGCCGCACAACGAGGCGCGCGAGCAGGTCTGGGAGGCGCTGCTCACGATCCTCGGTGATGCGCACGACGACGAGGACGTCTCGCCCGACCTGGTCCGCAAGGCGCTGCTGCAGGACCGGGACCTGGTCTCGGCGTTCAACCGCGCGTGGCCGGTGCTGGAGGCGCCCGACCTGGTCGGGGACCTGTGGTCGGTGCCGGCCTACCTGCGCCGGTGCGCGCCCTGGCTCGGCCCCCACGAGGTCGCGGCGCTGCAGCGCCGCGACGCCCGGGCGTGGACGGTCTCCGACCTGCCGTTCCTGGACGCGGCACGGCAGCGGCTCGGCGATCCGGAGGCGTTCCGGCGCCGGCGCCGCCAGGAGGCCGTCGTCGCCGCCGAGCACGAGCGCATGGCCGGCGTCATCGACGAGCTGATCTCGGCGGACGACTCCGAGCTGCTGCTGATGACCAGCCTGCGCCACCAGGACCTCCGGGACGCGCTGGTCGACGAGGCCGCCCTGCCCGCCGCCGAGCCGGACGTGCTGGCCGGCCCCTTCGCGCACGTCGTCGTCGACGAGGCGCAGGAGCTGACCGACGCGGAGTGGCAGATGCTGCTGCTCCGCTGCCCCTCCCGGAGTCTCACCATCGTCGGGGACCGCGCCCAGGCCCGGCACGGCTTCCCCGAGTCGTGGCAGGAGCGGCTCGAGCGGATCGGCCTGGGCCGGGTGGAGGTGGCCGGCCTCAGCATCAACTACCGGACGCCGGCCGAGGTCATGGCCGAGGCCGAGCCGGTCATCCGGGCCGTGCTGCCGGACGCCAACGTGCCGACCTCCATCCGCAGCAGCGGGGTCCCCGTCGTCCACGGGTCAGCGTCGGAGCTGGGCTCGATCGTCGAGAGCTGGCTGGAAGAGCACGCGGAGGGGGAGGGGATCGGCTGCGTCATCGGCGCGCCCGCGTTCCGGGCGACGTCCCGCGTGCGGTCGTTGACGCCGGAGCTGGCCAAGGGGCTCGAGTTCGACCTGGTCGTACTCGTCGACCCGGAGCGGTTCGGCACCGGCATCGAGGGCGCGGTCGACCGCTACGTCGCGATGACGCGGGCGACCCAGCAGCTCGTCGTCCTCACCAGCTGAGGCGCGGGAGGAGGGCACGTCCCGCAGCTGCCGCTCCGCGGTGAGGGTGTGCTTCCACCCGGGGTGGCACACGGGGCTCCTCCTCAGCCGACCGCCTGCGTGACGAGCGCCCCGATCCGAGCTTCCACGTCGTCGGTCACCTCGGTCAGGGCGAAGGAGGTCGCCCACATCGGCCCGTCGTCCAGCCGGGCCGGGTCGTTGAACCCGAGCGTCGCGTAGCGGGCCTTGAACTTCTCGGCGCTCTGGAAGAAGCAGAGGACCTTGCCCTCCAGCGCGTAGGCGGGCATGCCGTACCAGAGCCTCGGCGCGAGGGACGGCGCGCTGGCGGTGACGACCGCGTGGACGCGCTCGGCCATGACCCGGTCCGAGTCGGGCAGCTCGGCGATCTTCGCGAGGACGTCCTGCGCTTCCTGCGCCGCCTTGTCCGCGCGCGAACCGCGGCGCGCTGCCGTCTTCAGCTCCTGGGCGTACTCCTTCATCGCGGCCCGTTCCTCGGCCGTGAACCCCTCACGCGTGCTGCTCATGGCGATCTCCTCCGTCGTGGATCTCGGTGTGCGGGGTGGTCGGACGGTGCTGGCTCCGACGATCACGCTAGGGACGGCGCGGGGAGCTGCGCTTCTCGATTCCTGACCGGTCCGGTTCCTGCTCGGCACGACTCGTGCCCGCCGTTCCGGGGCTGTCGTGCGGCAGGGTCGCGGGGGGACGGAACCCGTCGACCGGCCACCGGAGGAGGGACCCCTGTGCCCACGCCGGACGTCGAGCTGCGGCGGTTGCGACGGGAGGACCTGCCCCTGGTCAGCCGCTGGCTGCGCGATCCGCGGGTGGCGCGGTGGTGGGCCGAGGACCCGAGCGCCGCCGCCGTCGAGGCCAGGTACGGGCCGAGCATCGACGGCACCGACCCCACCGAGGTCTTCGTCGTCAGCCTCCCGGGCGCGGCTCCCGGCGAGGACGCGCGCCCCTTCGCCCTGGTGCAGCGCTACCGCTTCGCCGACGAGGCCGACTACTCCGCCGAGGTGTCGGCGGTGACGCCCGTGCCCGCCGGTGCCCTCAGCATCGACTACCTGGTCGGCGAGGCGGACCTGCAGGGCCGCGGCCTCGGGCCCACGGCGATCGCCGCGGTCGTCGCCGACGGCTGGGCCCGGCACCCCGACGCCCGCGACGTCCTGGTGCCGGTGGCCGCGGGCAATCGCGCCTCCTGGCGGGCCCTGGAGACGGCCGGCTTCACCCGCGTCGCCGAGGGGCCGATGGAGCCGGACAACCCCGTCGATCCGCCCGACCACTACGTCTACCGGCTGTCGCGCCCGAGGGAGTGGAGGTAGCCGTCCACCCGGCCGGGATCGGAGCCGAGGCGGCGGACCGCCGCGGAGGCGGCGGTGACGGCGCTGTTCACCGACACCTCGGAGAGCAGCCCGGGAGCGGCGACCTCGTCGCCGGCGAGGAACACGTCGTCACCCTGGTCCACGGACGGGCGGTCCCGCCAGGTGGAGCCGGGCAGGTCCAGTGCGCCGGTGCGGCCCCGGGCCACCGAGTCCCGCCGCCACGCCGTCCGTTCCCGCCACCCGGGGACGCCGCAGTCGAGCAGCTGCTCCACCGAGGCGGTGGTGGCGGCCCGGTCCTCGCCGTCCCTGATCGGCCGCTGGGCCTGCACGAGGGCGTGCCCGGCCGGGGCGAGGGTGGGGTCGACGCGGGAGAACGCCTCCAGCCAGCCGGGCCGGTCGATGTCGGAGACGACGAACGGGTCCCCGCGGCGGCGTTCGACGGCGACGTCCACCAGCAGCGTGCTCCCGCTGATGGCCGGCGTGGTCAGGGGCCGGCCCAGCAGGGTGCGGGCGGCGGGCAGCGACGTCGCGACGACGACGGGCCCATCGGGGAGCGCCGCGACCGGCCGCCCGGTCTCGATGCGGACCCCCAGCGCGCGGGCGTGGTCGGCGAGCCGGTCGACGAGCGCGCCCCATCCCCCGACGACGTAGCGGGGGCCACCGGCCGGGTTGGTCACGCGCAGCAGCCGCTCCCAGACGAAGGCCGCAGACAGCCGGCCGGGGTCGTCGACGAAGGTGGCCACGCCGGCGAACGCCGAGGCCGCGGCGGCGACGTCCGGGCCATGGGTGCCGGTCACCCAGCTCGAGAAGTCCTGCTCGACCGGGGCAGTCCTCCGGCGGCGGGCGAGCAGGCCCAGCAGTCCGGGCGGGGGTGTGGCGCGCAACCGGCCGTCCCGGTGGAAGCGGATGCCCACGACGGCGGACAGCGACACCCGCCGGTAGGGCCGCGTCAGGCCGCGGGCGGCCAGCCACGACCAGGCCGATCCGTCGCCGTAGAAGACGTGTGGACCGTCGTTGGCCACGAAGGGGCTCGGCGTCGAGCGCGCTCGACCGCCCAGCCGCGTGTGGGCCTCCTGCAGGCGCACGTCGGCGCCGGCCTCGGCCGCGGTCACTGCGGCGACCAGACCTGCCAGGCCACCGCCCACCACCACCAGCTCGTCTCTGCTCATGCCCCTGAAGACACGGCCCACCCGCCCGTTGTGACATCGCCCCGGGCAGCGCACCCGGATGTCACAGCCGGAGCCCGTGCGGTGTCATGTCGGGTGTGACCTCTCCGTCGCGGCACGATCCCGTCACCACGTTCGAGGAGCACCGCTCCCTGCTGACCGGCATCGCCTACCGGATCCTGGGCACCGTCGCCGACGCCGAGGACGTGGTGCAGGAGACCTGGCTGCGCTGGGCGACGGTCGACCACGGCGACGTGCGGGATCCGCGGGCCTTCCTCGCCACCACGGCCTCCCGGCTGGCCCTCAACGCGCTGCGGTCCCAGCGGCAGCGCCGGGAGAGCTACACCGGACCCTGGCTGCCCGATCCGCTGCCCACCGCGGACGGCGGGCCCGTGGCCGCCGATCCCGCCGAGCCGGTGCTGCTCGCCGAGAGCGTCTCGCTGGCCTTCCTCGTCGTCCTGGAGTCGCTGTCCCCGCTGGAGCGGGTGGCGTTCGTCATGCACGACGTGTTCGGGTTCGGCCACGACGAGGTCGCGGCGAGCGTCGGCCGCTCGGAGCAGGCGGTCCGTCAGCTGACGTCCCGCGCCCGCCGCCACGTCCGGGAGCAGCGCCCCCGCACCGTGACCGACCCGGTCGAGCACGCCCGGGTCACCGAGGCGTTCATGCGGGCCGCCGTCGACGGGCAGGTCTCCGCCCTGCTGGAGGTGCTGGCCCCCGACGTCGTGGTCCTCACCGACGCCGGTGGCACCCAGAAGGCCGCGCTGCGGCCGATCAACGGCGCGGACAAGGCGGCCCGCTTCCTCGCCGCGATCAGCGCCGACGTGCCCGGCGTCCGCTGGGCGCTGGCGCCGCTCAACGGCCGGCCCGGAGTGCTGGTGTACGTCGGCGACCAGCTGCTGGGCACCGTCGACCTCGACACCACGTCCGGGCGCGTCACCACGGTGCGGGCGCAGCTCAACCCGGCCAAGCTCACCGCCGTCCGCGGAGCCGGCTCGCCGTAGTCCGTCGACCGGCCGGTCCCGCTGCGCGCCGGGCCCGGTGGGCCGGTTCCTCCCGGTCGAGCGGAGAGCGGTACAACCGGGGCCTGCGGGGCACCGTCCGCGCAACGACGGAGGAGGACGAACGTGGGCAGCGACTCGGCACCGGCCATCCGCCTGGCGGAGACCGGCGACCTCGACGGGGTCCTCGCCGTCCAGGAGGAGAACCAGCCGGAGAACGGCGGGACCCTCTCGGCGCGCTTCTCGCGCGAGTGGTTCGCGGCCGCGGTCGAGAGCGGATGGCTCATCGTCGCGACGGTGGACGGCCGCGTCGCGGGCTACGTGGCGTTCACGCCGCCCGAGGCGCAGGCGCACGTGCCGATCGTCCAGGCCATGCTCCGCGCCTACCCCGACCCCGGCGCGTACCTGCACGGACCGATCTGCGTGGCCCGGGACTCCCGTCGGCGGGGGATCGCGGTCGCCATGTTCCGCGCCCAACGCGAGCGGATGCAGAACGCCCCCGTCATGGCGTTCATCCGTGCGGACAACGCGTCCTCCCGCAACGCGCACGTGGGGATGGGGATGCGGGAGGTGGCCGAGTTCGAGCGCGACGGCACCCGGTACGTCGTGGTGGCGGCGTAGCGGTTCCGGGCCGGGCCCCGCCGGTCCGCCGACTGAGTGGGGCCGTTCCGGACCGTCGTCGTCGCGCGTCTGGTTGTCGGGAGCTCCGTGGGCTTGTGTCTTGCCATGCCCGGAGGAGGTGAGTAGGACTGCCCAATCGGTCCCGCCCGGGTCCGGATCATGTCTCTCAAGCTCCGTGAGGCACTAGATGCGACGCATCCACGCGGGAGCAGGTGTCCTCGTCATCGCCGCTGTTCTCGCCCTCCCGGTCGCGGCCAGCGCCGAGGAGTACCCGACGAGCGAGGCCGGATCGACCACCTCGACGTCGGAGACCGTCGCGGGTGACACCACCGGCACGACCGCCACGTCGACCACCACGAGCGCGCCGACCACCACGAGCGCGCCGACCACCACGACGGCGACGACGACCACGACGGCGCCCACCACCACGACGACGGCGACCTCGACGACCAGCACGGCGAACCTCGGCACCGCGGACCTCGACTGCCGCGACTTCCCGACCCAGCAGGCCGCCCAGGCCGAGTTCGACCGGGACACGAGCGACCCGCACGGCCTGGACGCGGACGACGACGGGGTCGCGTGCGAGAGGCTCGCCAGCGGTCTCGCCGAGGACAACACGACTCTCCCGGGCGGCACCACCTCGCCGACGACCACGGCGACGACGACCCGGACCACCGGGACGACGACGACCGCCACGACGACTCGGACCACCGGGACGACGACGGCCACGACGACGAGGACCAGCGGGACGACGACGGCCACCACGACTCGGACCACCGGGACGACGACGGCGACCACGACCCGGACCAGCGGGACGACGACGGCGACCACGGCCACCACGAGCCGGACCACCGCGACGACCACCACGGCCTCGCGGACCACGACGGGGTCCACGACGGCGACGGCCTCGACGACCCCCACCGCCACCTCGACCGCCACGGGCACCCGGACCAGTGCGACCGCGACCAGCCAGGCGGTGGTCCGCCCCGCGGGCGGCGTGGCCGCCGGTGACGGCAGCACGGCCGAGGGTGGGAGCAACGCGATCCCCTACACGATCGGCGCCCTCTTCCTGGTGGGAGCCGGTGGCGCCGCCGTCGCCTCGCGGCGCAACTCCCGTCCGAGCGCCTGAGGGCCCTCGTGGAGGCAGGCACCGAGCCCTCGGTGACCGCGGGCCGGGAGGGGGCACCGCCGGTCGAGCGTCACGTGCACGGGCCGCCCGGCAGGCGTCGTCCGGCCCGGCCCCGGGCCGCCCGGATCTGGGCAGCGGTGTCCGTCCTGCTGGCGCTCGTCGGCATCGCGGTCATCGCCTTCGCTCCGCGGGAGCAACCGAGCACCGAGCCCGTCCGGCTCGACGTCCCTCTCGCCCTCGTGCCCCCGCCACCCCCGGCGGTGCTGCCAGCGGCTCCGGGGGAGTCGTCGCCGCCGGTCGACCCGGCGGAGTCGCCGGCTGCCGTCGACCCCGGATCGCCGCCTCCCGTCAGCCCGGGGGAGTCGCCGTCTCCGGTCGGCCCGGCGGCCGGTGACGGAGCCGACGGGGCGCCGTTGCCCGCGAGCAGGCCGGTCCGGGTGCGGATCCCCGTCCTCGGCGTGACGTCCTCGGTCATCGGCCTCGGCCTGGAGGCGGACGGCTCCATGGAGATGCCCGTGGGCGCGTATCCGGTGGGGTGGTACGACCGCAGTCCCACGCCGGGGGAGATCGGCCCGTCCGTGATCGTCGGGCACGTCGACTGGGCCGGCGACCGCGGAGCGTTCTACGGACTGCGCGCCCTGCGGCCGGGCGACCGGGTCGTGGTGGACCGCGCCGACGGCACCACCGCCACCTTCCGGGTCGACGGGGTCGAGCGGCACGACAAGGACGCCTTCCCCACCGGCGAGGTGTACGGCGACGTCGGCTGGCCGGCCCTGCGGCTGATCACCTGCGGCGGCCGCTTCGACCGGAAGACGGGCGACTACGAGGACAACGTCATCGTCTTCGCCCGCCTGGTCAGCACCGCCTGAACCGCGACGGCCTGCCGAGCGCTGAGCGGGGATCTCAGCGGAGACGCGACAGCCCGCCGGTCGGGCGCCGGGCACCGCGCCGGGCGCGACGGCGGATCCCCTGGGAGATGAGCCGCGCGACGGCAGAGGGGTGCCAGCGCCGTCCCGCGGGCGTGCAGAAGCCCTCGGCGTCGAGGGCGGTCGCGATCGTGTCGATCGCCATCCCCTCCCGGTGCAGCTCGAGGAGTCTCGACAGGCCGTGCGCGTCACCGCCGTCGGCCCGCACGCGCCCCGGCGTCCCGGCGCGGGCGGTGGACACCGTCCGCTCGGCCAGCGGGCTCGTCCACCCGGGCCCGTCCAGCAGCGCCCCCACCGGGACGGCCGGACCCCACAGCCAGCCCTGAGCGGTCGCGCAGTCGAGCCCGCGTAGCAGCGCCGCCTGCTCCGCCGTCTCGACGCCCTCCGCCACGGCCGCGACGCCCATGGCCTCGGCGAGGTCGACGATCCACGCCACGATGGCCAGCGCGTCCCGGTCCTCGGCGATGTCGCTGACGAAGCTGCGATCGATCTTCAGGGCGGTGATCGGCAGGTCCCGCAGGTGCGCCAGGGAGCTGTACCCGGTGCCGAAGTCGTCCATGGCGATCTGGAACCCCAGCCGGCGCAGGCGGTTCAGGAGCCGCGCCGCGAACTCGGCGTTCTGCATGATCGCGGTCTCGGTGATCTCGAGGACCAGCAGTCCGGCGGGCAGCCCGGCCCGCGTGGTCCAGCCGGGCAGCTCGTCGAACAGTGACGCGTCGGCCAGGTTGCTCGCCGACAGGTTGACCGCCAGGGAGGCCTTGGCGGGCAGGGCTCCCGCGGCGCGGAGCCGGGCCATGTCGCTCAGGGCCTGCCGGATGCTCCAGCGGTCGAGCTGGGGCGCCAGGCCGGTCAGCTCGGCGACGCCGACGAAGGTACTGGGCGGGAGGAGCCCGTGCTCGGGGTGCACCCACCGGGCCAGGGCCTCCACGCCGACGACGGTCCCCGACGCCAGCTCGACGACGGGTTGGTACTCCAGGTGCAGGTCCCCGGCCGCCAGGGCAGCCGGCAGGTCGGCGGCCAGCTCGTACCGTTCTGCGCCGGTCCCGCCCGGCTCCTGGTGGAAGACGCGCACCTGCCCTTCACCGGCGCGCTTGGCGGCGTTGGCGGCCGTGTCGGCGCGGCGGAGCAGCTCCGCCGCCGGGACCCCCGCCTCCGCTCCGGCGGCGGCGACGCCGATCGACACCGTCACGCGGACGGTGTCTCCGTCGACGCAGTACGGCTCGGCGAGGAGGTTGCGGAGGAAGCAGGCGTAGGCGTGCGCCGAGTGCTCACCGGTGTCCTCGCAGACGACGACGAACTCGTCGTCCCCGAACCGTCCGACGGCGTCGGAGCCGGAGACGGCGTCGCTCAGCCGGACGGCGACGGCGCTCAGCAGCGAGTCGCCGGCGGCGTGCCCGCGGGAGGCGTTGACCACCCGGAAGTGGTCGAGGTCGACGAGCAGGACGGCGGTCGAGCGCTCCGCTCGTGCCAGTGCGGCGGCCAGCCGGTCGACCAGCGCCGCGCGGTCGGGACACGGTGCCGGGCCGGTGGGGTCCGCGCTCCGCCGCCGCTCCTGCACCGCCGTTCCCCGCGGACCCCGCTCGCCGTCGTCGTCGGACGGGCACGGGGACGTGGGCACGTGATCGCTCCTGTGCTGCGGGGGGACGGCGGCGCGCGACTGTGCACCGGGTGCCTCCCCAGGTTCGGCGGGAGCGGGGGCCGGTCACCAGATGCGCTCGTGCCAGCCACCTGGTGCCGATGTACTACCCGCCGCCGTCGACCAGCCCCTCGCGGACGGCGATCGACAGCACCTCGAGCTTGGAGTGCGCGCCGAGCTTGGCCGAGAGGTTGGCCATGTGGTTGCGGACGGTGTGCACGCTGATCGTCAGCCGCCGGGCGATGTCGGCGTTGGAGAGCCCCGTGGCCAGCAGGTCGAGGATCTCGCGCTCCCGCTCGGTCAGCTCGGCGCCCGGGGTCCCGGTCCGCTTCTGCAGGCGGGGCAGCAGCCGGCTGAGCAGCTTCGCGCTGACCAGGGACTCGCCGTCGGCGGCCGCCCGCACGCCGGCGATCACGTCGTCCAGCCGCTGGGTCTTGGCGATGAAGCCGGCCGCGCCGGCCTCCATGGCGGCGACGAGGACGCGGTCCGAGGCGGTCGCGGTGAGCATCACGATCTGCGCGGAGGGGCGGATGCGGTGCAGGTCGGCGATGGCGCCCACCCCGTCGCCGTCGGGCAGGCGGTGGTCGAGGAGCACGACGTCCGGAGTGGCCGACGCGACGAGGTCGCGTGCCTCGCGGATCGTCGTCGCCAGGCCGACGACCAGCAGGTCCGGTTCGGCCTCCAGGGCCTGCGCCAGGCTGGTGGCGAACATCTGGTGGTCGTCGACCAGGACGACGCGGACCGGGACGGGAGCCGGCCGGTCGGGCGGGTCGGGCCGGCTCACGTCCCGGAGTCTGTCACGTGCCGTCCGCTCGGACGGCCGTCCGGGATCGGTCGTCCGTGGTGCATCCGTACTAGTCCCGAGGTGCGCGCGCACCACGACAGGCGGCCCGCCGTGCGCGACCGTGCTCCCGTGCCCACCTCCGCCCCCGAGGAGATCACCGTCCTCGTCGCTGACGACGACCCCCGCGTCGGGCCCGCCGTGGCCGCACTCCTGGAGCAGGAGACGGACTTCCGGGTCGTCGGGCACGCCCGCACCGGTGACGACGCCGTCGCGGCTGCCGGCGAGCACCGCCCCGCCCTCGTCCTGACCGACGTCCGGATGCCCGGGGGCGGACCGGACATGGTGCGGCGGCTGGTCGCGCTGCCGCACCGGCCGGTCGTCGCGGGGTTCTCAGCGCAGGCCGACACCGCGACCTGGACGGGCGTCCTCGCGGCGGGCGCGTCGGCCTACCTGCTCAAGGGGACGGCGTCCGGCGACCTCCCGATGCTGCTGCGCCAGTGCCTGTGGGGTCACCTCGTCGTGATGGTCCCCGGCGCGCCCGACGTCCTCCGCCGGGTGCTCGCCGGTTAGCGCGGCGCTCCCGACCGGCCCGGCCGGTGCCTCCCAGCCGGGGACCGGGAGGGAGAACGACACGTCGGTCCCGGCGCCGCCCGGGCCGGGTTCGGACCGCCACCAACCACCCGACGCCGCGGCGCGGTCGCGCATGGCGACCACGCCCGAGTGCCGGCGCCCCGCTGGCCGGACGGACGCCGCTCCGGCCGTTCCCCGGCCGTCGTCCACCACGTGCACCTGCACGCCGCCGTCCGTGGCGTCGACGGTGACGACGACGCGACTCGCCGCCGCGTGCTTGCGGGCGTTGACCATGGCCTCGCGGGCGATCCGGTAGGCCGACACCCGCACCTGCTGCGGGAGGGGGGAGCGCCCCCGTTCCTCGACGGACCAGCTCACCCCGGACTCGTCGAAGACCTGCGCGGCCGCGTCGCGCAGGCCCTCGGCCAGCGTCGCGTCCAGGACCGGCGTCTCCAGCTCGAACAGCAGGTGGCGCAGCCGGACGGCGGCCGCGTTGACGGTGTCCAGCGCGACCTCCACCGCCGCGACCTCGTCCGGCGCGCTGCCGCGGAGCCGGTTCCGGAGGGCGCCGAGACGCAGGTCGACGGCCGCGAGCGCCTGGACGGAGTCGTCGTGGACGTCGGCGGCGATGCGGGCACGCTCGTCGTCCTGGGCCTCGACGAGGCGTTCGCTCAGGGCGCGCTCGCGGGCCTCGGTGAGCGCCCGCAGCTCCCGGAAGGTCAGCGCCGTGCGGCCCACCATGAGCACGCCGGCACACACGGCGAGGACGGCGGCGAGGGGTTCGGTCCCGGTCTGGCTGCCGTGGAAGAGCATCCCGAGGACGGCGAGGCCGCAGACGCCGGGCAGGACCAGCACGCTGACGCCCTCGAGGTCCACGGTCCGGAACTCCGTCCGGTGCAACGAGGCGAGCGCTGCGCCCGCGAGCAGCAGGCGGGCCAGGAGCCAGCCGAGGTCGACCGGGTGGCCACTGACGTAGGCGTCGTTCTCCACGAGGTTCGCGTAGATCGCGTCGGTGACGAAGAAGGTCACGAACGACGCCCCGAGCAGCCACCAGGACAGGCCACCGCCGCGGCCGAGCATGGCGAGGGCGGCGACCGCCACGGCGAGGAGGAGCAGGTCGGCGATCGGGTAGGCGGTGAGCAGGGTGGCGGCGCGGTCGCCGTCGAACGTGATCTCCGCGTCGTCGACGTAGTTCTCCGCGAGGGCTGCGACGGTCAGGCCGGCGATCAGGCCGTCGAGCGAGAGGCTGAACGCCATCCTGCGGGCCCGGCCGCGCAGCCGCAGGACCAGTCCCACGGCGAGCAGCAGGTAGAACAGGAGCCAGCCCGCGTCGGCCCACGAGGTCTGCGGGATCGGGTCCAGGTGCCGGTAGTGGGCGAAGTAGGCGGTGCTCCCCGCGAACGCGGCCACCAGCCCGAGGGTCATGCAGGTCCAGGCCGCGCGACCTCGCGGATCGGCCAGCACGCGCAGGCCGAGCACGACGATGACGAGGCCGTCGACGGTCATGTTGAGCCACCAGTCGATGGCCTCCACGTAGCCGGGCGTCGGCCGGACGCCCGGCACGAGCAGGACGGCGTACCCGGCACCCAGGACCAGCGTCAGCCAGGTGACCGTCCGGAGGAGCGGGGTGGTCGAACGCGGCACGTCGCCTCCGCATGTTGACGCCGGCGCCTGCTGCATCCCGGACGCGGGGATGGCGAGACACCCCGCGCAGGGGCGGGTCCCCACGTTCTCACACGCTGCGTCGGTCCGGACTCCGGCGGGCGAGCCGCGGTCGGCGGTGGCCGCTCGGTCACCGCGCAGCGCCTCCACGAGCTCGCCGGCTACGAGGCGGCTGTGACGTGCATCGCCTGGCGAGAGCACGGGTAGCGCCGGAGGGCGCTGTCCAGCGGTGTCCTGTGACGAGGGAGGAAGCGATGACCACCAAGGTGGAGAAGTCGATCCAGGTCGACGTACCGGTGAACCAGGCCTACAACCAGTGGACCCAGTTCGAGGACTTCCCGCACTTCATGGGCGGCGTCAAGGAGGTCCACCAGCACGACGACCAGCGCCTGCACTGGACGGCGGAGATCGCCGGTGTGCGGCGCGAGTGGGAGGCCGCCATCCTCGAGCAGGTCCCCGACCAGAAGATCGCCTGGGCGGCCACGGAGGGGGCGACCAACGCGGGGGCGGTCCGGTTCGAGCCGGTGGGCGCGTCATCGACGCTCGTCCACCTGACGCTGGAGTACGAGCCCGAGGGCGTCGTGGAACAGGTCGGCGACAAGCTCGGCATCGTGGAGCGGCAGGTGACGTCGGACCTGCAGCGGTTCAAGGAGCTCATCGAGAGCGAGGGCTACGCCACCGGGGCGTGGCGAGGGTCGGTCAACGAGGGACTCGACGTCGGGACCCCCGGCGTGGAGACGGCGGGGGTGACCCGGGGGGACAGCGGCAAGGCCGGAGTGTCCGCGACGACCGTCGTCGCCGGTGCGGCGGCCGCCGTCGCAGGCGTCGCCGCAGCGGCCGGCGCTGCCGCCGCCGCGTCGAAGAGCGACCAGGACACCGGGCAGCCGCAGCAGGAGCAGGAGGTCGCTGTCGTGCCGCAGCCGCCGGCGGATCAGGTCCGACAGGACGTGCTCATCGAGGCGTCGGAGCCGGAGGGCTACTCAGCCACGCCGTCCACCGAGGGCGTCGAGACCGGCATGACCGACCGCGACCGCGACGGCGGCGACGACCCGATGATCGGGGGCGGCAGCCGCTGAGCCGCGCGGCGGTGGAGGAGGGGCCGCCTCTTCCTCCACCGCCACGAAGGACCGTGCCGCCGGAAGGCCGGGAGCGGTCGGGGCCCATCGCGTCGACGAAGAGGGTGCACACGAGGTGTCGCGGCATCGCCTCCACGTGCCGGTCCGGTGCCACACTCCCGGGATGCCGGAGCCGTACACCGCCGTCGGCCTGATCCCCACGGTGCGTGGCATCCGCTCGCGCGGCGACATCGGCCGGAACCTGGAACACATCGCGCAGCTGTTCAAGGCCGCGTCCTGGTTGTCGAGCCTGGACCTACCGGTGCGGCTCGTGGCGATCCCCGAGGGCGCGTTGCAGGCGTTCAACGACGAGGTGCTCGATCTCGACCACGCGACGTTCGCTCGTGACTGTGCCATCGACATCCCGGGTCCGGAGACCGACTTCCTCGGAGACCTGGCCCGCAGCTACGACACCTTCGTGATGGCCCAGGCCAAGGCTCGGCACGAGGCCTTCCCGGACCGGTTCTTCAACGTCGGGTTCGTGCTCGACCGACAGGGCGAGATCGTCCTCAGACACCACAAGCTGACGACGCTCTACCCGGTGGAGCACTCGATGACCCCGCACGACGTCTGGGATCGTTGGGTGGAGCTCTACGGGCTGACGCTCGACGCCTTCTTCCCGGTGGCCGACACCGAGATCGGCCGGCTGGGCGTTCTGATGGCCAACGAGGGCTCCTATCCGGAGAACGCGCGCGGGCTGGCGATGAACGGCGCCGAGGTCGTCTACCGGGCGTCGTATCCGCATCCGCACACCGGCAACGAGTTCTTCGAGATCCAGAGTCGGGCGCGGGCACTGGACAACAACTTCTACGTCGTCGCGCCGAACCTGGCGACCTACTACCTGCATCCGGAGTCGCAGGACCCGATCGACACCTTCGGCGGTCGTTCGATGGTCATCGACTACAAGGGCAGGATCGTCGGTCAACACCTCTACGGGGCGGGCTCCTCCTATGTCGCGGGCACCATCGACATCGGAGCTCTTCGGCACTTCCGGACCCACGCCCAGTGGGACAACTGGGCGAAGGACCTCCGGACGGAGATGTACCGGCTCGTCTACCAGGACACCGTGTACCCGCCGAACCTCTACGCCGACCGCGCACCCTTCAGCCACGCGGAGTTCCGTGAACAGGTCATCGAGAAGCAGATCGAGCTGATGGTCGACCGCGGCGTCTGGGTACCCCCGACCCGGGAGTGAGTGCTGGCTGCCGACCGTCTGGACACGGGGACCATCACTGCACTCGGGCGTCTCGGCGTCGGACTCCGGAATGAGAAGCGGCAACGCGTGGAGCGGGTGACCGGGATCGAACCTGCATGGCCAGCGTGGAAGGCGGGACACGCCAACTCGTCCGGGCTGATCAGCTGCTCGTTCGCTGTCCGGAGGCCCACGCGTGACCCAGCTGTGACCCACGGGCACCAGGTTCGAATCCGGCCCCCTTGTGTGACGCCGCCCGCACGAGTCTCTACGCGGCGTCGTGGCCCTGAGGGACACCACAGCCATGATCAGGGCGCCAGGAAGGTGCGCCATCCGTCGGGAGGTGGTTGACCCGGCGAGAGTGTGCGTAGCCGGGCGAGCGTGGTCGGGTCCTGGGCTTCCAACCAGGCGACGAGTTGGCGGAAGGACACCAGGCGGACGTCAGGCTGTTCGGCCATCTGGCGCAGGGCGTCTTCGACGGCGTCCATGTAGATGCCGCCGTTCCACTGCTCGAAGTGGTTGCCGATGAACAGCGGCGCCCGGTTGGTGGTGTAGGCGCGATCGAAGCCCGCGAGATAGGCGTCGCGGGCCTGGGCGCGCCAGGTCGGGTACATACCCGGGTCGCCGTCCGTATCGCCGTCGGTCTGCTTGTACATGATGTTGTAGTCCATCGCCAGGACGTGGCGGGCCTTACCTGCGGGGGCATCGGGGAACGGCACAGCCTGCAGTGGGAAGTCCCACAAGCCCAACCGCTGGTCGGGCCAGACCTGTACTCCACCGGGTGAGCTGGCGTCGTACTTCCAGCCCAGGGCAGCGGCGGTGGGCAGCAGCCCCTCCTGGCCCTGCAGGCAGGGGGTGCGGCCGCCGATGAGCTCGCGCTCGTAGTCGAAGGGGAGCGGCGCCACATCGGGTCGGCCGGTCAGCCCGGTGGTGGTCTTCCAGGTCTGCACGAACCGCTTGGCTTGGGCGATCTCCTCGGCCCAGTCGGCCGGCGTCCACAGCGAGACCCCGTTGTCCCCGCAGAAGTGCCCGTTGAAGTGGGTGCCGATCTCGTGACCGTCCAGCCAGGCGGCGCGGACCTCGCTCATGGTGGCGACGACCTCGGCGGTGGACAGGAAGGTGATGTCCGAGGCGCCCACCGGATGCCGTGGCGGGGCGTACTGCATCCGGTGTTCGGACGGCAGGGCGTAGATGCCGCTGAGGAAGAAGGTCATCGCCGCGCCGTACTCGGCCGCCAGCGAGCGGAACCGCGGGAACAGTCCGGTCTCGAGGTTGGCTGCTCCGTCCCAGGAGAAGACGACGAACTGCGGCGGCGTCTGTCCTGGCTCCAGTCGCTCGGGCACCGGCTGGTGCGGCTGGGGACCTGTGTCGGCGGTCGACCCGTCGCCGATGACGATGAGGCGCCCGGTTCTGTCACTGCTCTCAGCAGCAGGGTCGTACCCGGTCAAACCACGGCCCAGCCCGGCCCCCAGCAGTGCCACCGCCCCGTATTCCAGGAACTCCCGCCGAGACAACCCGCTCATGTGGCCCAGCCCTTCCGCTCGTGGACGAAGCGGTCGCGGGCCCATCGTTCACGCGCTCCGAGATCAGCTGGTGGTGACTCGCCGAGCACTTGAACAAGTGTCCGCGAACGCCGTCACGACGTGTCCTCATCGAGATTGCTTGTGCATGGGACGCATATTGCCCGCGTCTGAGAACGCGCCTCTAAGACTCGATCACCGGGTCAGCCGGCGGGACATAGCAGGGTCTCGTGGTTGCGCACGCAGCGGCGGTGCTTGCTGATTCAAGCCAGGGTGCGTGCCACGACCCGAGTGTCTCTGGGAGAGCCTGTTCCGCGGGGCCGCACTGGATGTCCCTGACGACTCGCTGCAGGCCTCGGCGCTCGGCCGACTCACGACGCTGACTTGCACGGGCCTCCATTTGGTCGTATCACGCCCTTCGGCGCGACCGATCCGTGACCAATAGAGCGGAGAGCAGGAGGGCTCCAGGGGCCTGAAACGGGCCATCCGGAGGGTCCTCCAGACCTTCTCCGGAAGGCCTCACAGGCAGGTTGACCTGGGATGATGCGTGGAGCGGGTGACCGGGATCGAACCGGCATGGCCAGCTTGGAAGGCTGGGGCTCTACCATTGAGCTACACCCGCAGAGGTGCCTGCCCAGCGTAGCGGCCCCGTCTCAGCGCTCCGCCAGCCGCCCGGCGTCCCGCGTCACCAGCCGCCTACCGACGTCCTCGGCGAGCGCCCGCGCCCGGCCCGCCTCCGCACCAGCTGCCGCCCAGTCGCCCCGGCCCGCGTGCAGCCGTGCCAGCGCCAGCAGCCCCTGCGCCAGCGACGGCCGCAATCCCAGCCGCTCGCTCACCTCGACCCCCTGCCGCAGCTGCGTCTCCGCAGCAGCAACGCCTCCTGCCGCCGCCTGGCCCGCCCCAGATACAGCGCGGTCGGGTCGATCGCACCGATCCCGCCCTGCAGTACCAGCCGAGCATCGCGGGGGACCAGTCGGTCGGCCGCGGCAGCAGCGATCCCGGGGTCGGGCAGCGCTCCCGCTTCGGCCAGCTCGGCCGCGATCCGCGCCTGCAGCAGGTCAGCGACAGCCGGTCCCACTGCATCGGCCAAGGCCGGAACCCGTCATGCGTGGCCTTCACCGCCGCCGCCTCATCAGCCCGCCCCGACTGCAGCAGCGCCAGCGCCACCACGAACAACTCGCTGCCCTCGGCGGACGACGACTCCGCCGAGCCGGGCCCGCGAGCTGCAGGCCGCCTACGCCCGCGTCCGGTGGGCTGACCCCCGCCGGACCGCCGGCTGCCGTCCCTGCCTGACAGCCAGCCGGCGCGGCCGCGCGAATCGCAGTTCCGGCCGGCGTCCGCGGACCTGGGCTCAGCCGACGGTCGGCAGGAACTCCGGTGGGCGGCGGGCGGGGTGCGCGGCCTCGAACGCGGCCGCGAGGTCGAGCAGGTCGGCGTCGCGCCAGCGGGTCCCGATGAAGGAGATCCCGACCGGCAGCGCCTCCTCCGGCCCGGCGAACCCGGCCGGCACCGTGACGCTGGGGTAGCCGGCCACCGCAGCAGGGGTCGAGGTGCTGTACACGAACTCGTCCCCGGCACCGTCCTCGTCGACGTAGCGGGTGATCCAGGCCGGGGTCCCGGTGAGGCCGACGATCGCGTCGAGGTCGTCCTCCGCGCCCGGCCCCTGGGCGAGCACCTCGTCCACCGAGCGGCGGGCGAGGTCGCGGATCGTCGCCCGCAGCTCGGCGACCGCCGGGTCCTCCGCCGGCACCGGGGCCGCCAGCGCCTGCTCGAAGAGCTCCTGCCCGAAGTGCTCCAACTCCGCCCCGTCCTGGTCGTTGAACTCCACCAGCCCAGCCAGGTCGGCCGGGTGGTCCCCGGGAGTGGCCGCCAGGTAGGCGTCGACGTCGCGGTGGAACTCGGCCAGGAGCGCCGGTGTCGCCCCCTCGGCGATCTCCCGTTGGTAGGGCAGCCGGACGTCCACCGTGGTCGCCCCGGCGGCCTCCAGCTCCTTCACCGCGCGCTCGTAGACGGCCTCGGTGCCGTCGTCGACTGCCTCGGACTGACCCGTGGTCAACCTCCACACCCCGATCCGCGCGCCCTCCAGCGCCGCCGGCTCCAGGCCGGGGAAGTCGCCGTCGAGCTCGGCTGGGATCTGGGCGGTGGCGGGGTCGGCGGGGTCGGACCCGGCCAGGACCGACAGCAGGATCGCCGCGTCCACGACGTGCCGCGCGATCGGCCCGGCGGTGTCCTGCTCGGCCGAGATCGGCACGATGCCGTCCCGGCTGACCAGGCCCAGCGTCGGCTTGAGCCCGACGACACCCGTGGTCGCGGCCGGGCAGACGATCGACCCGTCGGTCTCGGTACCGACGGCGACCTGCGCCAGGCTCGCCGCGACGCCGACCGCCGAGCCGCTGGAGGAGCCGCAGGGGTTGCGGTCGAGCACGTACGGGTTGTCCGTCTGCCCGCCGACCGCGCTCCAACCGCTGGTGCCGGCTCCGCTGCGGAAGTACGCCCACTCGGAGAGGTTGGCCTTGCCGATCAGCACGGCGCCGGCCGCGCGCAGCCGGCGGGTGATGGTCGCGTCGTCCGGCTCGCTGCCCAGCAGGGCGCGCGACCCGGCGGTGGTGGGGAGACCGGCGGTGTCGATGTTGTCCTTGAGCAGCACCGGGATGCCCTCCATCGCGCTGCGGGGGCCGGACACCGCGCGCACCCGGTCGCTCTCCTCGGCGTCGGCCAGGGCGTCCTGGTTGACCCGCAGGACCGCGCCCAGGTCGTCGTCGAGGACCTCGATGCGCCCGAGGTAGGTCTCGGCCAGCTCGACGGCGGTCAACTCGCCGGCCGTCATGCGCTCCTGCAGCTCGGGGATGGTGGTGGCGTCGAGTTCCTGACCGGGCGCGCCGGCGACGGTCGGCTCGGGCACGTCGGTGCCGCATGCCGGGACGGCCAGTCCCAGGACGACGACGGCGACGAGCGGAGGGGTGCGGCGCACGGGGAGCTCCTCGCTGGGCTGGCACACGGCACGGTCGGCCGCCGGCCCGGCCAGGATCGCCGATCGCCGGCGCCGGCGGTGCGGCCCGCCCCACCGGCGCCGACGACGGTGCGGGCGGCGGATGGACCGCACCGGCACCGCCGTGCGCGCGGCCCACCTAGACTCGGGGCGGCCACGGGGTGTGGCGCAGCTTGGTAGCGCACCCGCTTTGGGAGCGGGGGGCCGTGGGTTCAAATCCCGCCACCCCGACCATCTCCCGCGTGTCTCTAGACTCGTGGGTCGACCCGGCGCCGTCGCAATCCGGCTCCGGCGCCCATCCCCGTCTGTCGATCGAGGAGCACTGCCGCTGTGAAGAGCACCATCGAGGAACTGGGCCCCACGCGGGTCCGGATGGCGATCGAGGTGCCGTGGGGGGACCTGGACCACGCCTTCGGTGAGGTCTACAAGGAGCTCGGCAAGCAGGTGCGCGTGCCCGGCTTCCGCCCCGGCAAGGTGCCCAACCGGGTCATCGACACCCGCGTCGGTCGCCCCGTGGTGCTCGAGCAGGTCATCCAGCACGCCATCCCGGAGGTCTACTCCGAGGTCGTGCGGGAGAACCAGGTCCGCGTCCTGGGCCAGCCCGACATCGAGGTCACCCGCCTCGAGGACAACGACACCCTCGCCTTCACCGCCGAGGTCGACGTCGCCCCCAAGGTCGAGGTGCCCTCCCTCGACGAGCTCGCCGTGACCGTCGACGACGTCGAGGTCACCGACGAGGAGATCGACCAGCAGGTCACCGTCATGCGCGAGCGCTTCGCCATGCTGACCGCCGTCGAGCGCGCGGTCGAGGACGGCGACTTCGTCTCCATCGACCTCGAGGCGAAGCTCGACGGCGAGGTGCTCGAGGACGGCACGACCAGCGGCATGTCCTACGAGGTCGGCTCCGGCAACCTCATGGAGGGCCTCGACGACGCCCTGCGCGGGCTGTCCGCCGACGAGTCGGCCACCTTCGAGACGGCGCTGCTGCAGGGCCCCAACGCCGGCGAGACGGCGCAGGTCACGGTCACCGTCCGCTCGGTGAAGACCAAGGAGCTGCCCGAGCTCGACGACGACTTCGCCTCCACCGCCAGCGAGTTCGACACCCTCGAGGAGCTGCGCGAGGACGTCCGCACCCGGCTGGCCCGCACCAAGGTCCTGCAGCAGGGTGCGCAGGCCCGCGACAAGCTGGTCGAGCACCTGCTCGAGAGCGTCGAGGTGCCGATCCCCGAGAACCTGGTCGAGCGCGAGATCGAGTGGCGCAACAACGCCATGCAGAACGAGCTCCAGCAGGCCGGGATGGACTGGGACACCTTCCTGTCGATGTCCGGGGTCGAGGGCGGCCGCGAGGCCTACGAGGCCGACCAGCGCAAGAGCATCGAGGAGGCGGTGCGCACCCAGTTCATCCTCGACGCGATCGCCGACTCCCGTGAGGTCACCGTCGACAACGACGACCTCTCGGCGCAGATCATGGCGCAGGCGCAGCGCAACCGGATGGCCCCGGAGCAGTACGCCCAGCAGCTGCAGCAGGGCGGCAACATCGCCGAGTTCGTCGCCGACGTCCGCCGCACCAAGACCCTGGCCCAGCTGCTCGAGCAGACGACGATCACCGACGCCTCCGGCAACGTCGTCGACCTGGAGGCCATGCGCCCGAGGACGGTCCAGGCCCCGGCCGAGTCCGCTGACGACGACGACGCCACCGACGAGGCGCCGACGCCCGCCGAGGACGCCACCGACGAGGTCGCGGCCGACGACGTCGCTGCCGAGGAGCCCGCCGCCGCCGAAGCCGGCGACGCCAAGAGCTGAGAGCGGACCTCAGAAGGACCCCGTCCTCCCCGCGGCTCGCAGGCTCGCCGCGGTGCCCTGGACGGAGCCGCGCCACGACGACGCCGTCCCACCCCACCGGGGAGGGGCGGCGTCGTCCGTCCCGGGCCCGCGACGGACCCCGCTGCGCCCACGGCGAACACCCCCCGCGCCGGGACTGCTCCCCAGCGACTGCGCGTTAGGGTCGACGCAGACGTTGGCGCTCTCCCCGGGGACCCGCAGGACCCGTCCCCGGACCGCACCACCCAGCCCCACCCACCGAGACCGACTGCACGACAGTCCTACGGAGGTCACCGCACCCGTGAGCACCAACCCGAACCCGGGAAGCGCGCCGTTCATGCGTGCCGCTGCCGGGGGGATGAACCTCAACGACTCGGTCTACGAGCGCCTGCTCCGCGAGCGCATCATCTTCCTGGGCAGCCAGGTCGACGACGTCATCGCCAACCAGCTCGCCGCGCAGATGCTCCTGCTGTCCGCTGAGGACCCCAAGCAGGACATCCACCTCTACATCAACTCGCCCGGTGGCTCCGTGACGGCCGGCATGGCCATCTACGACACCATGCAGTTCATCGACTGCGACGTGGCCACCTACGGCATGGGCCTGGCCGCCTCGATGGGCCAGTTCCTGCTGACCGCCGGCACGAAGGGCAAGCGCTACGCCCTGCCGCACGCGCGGATCATGATGCACCAGCCCTCGGCCGGTGTCGGCGGCACCGCCTCCGACATCGCCATCCAGGCCGACCTGTTCCGCCGGACCAAGCGCGAGCTCAACGAACTGCAGTCGTTCCACACCGGCCAGAGCGTCGAGCAGATCGAGAAGGACTCCGACCGCGACCGCTGGTTCACCGCGGCCGAGGCCCTCGAGTACGGCTTCGTGGACCACGTGGTCAGCCGGGCAGCCATGACCGACAGCGCCAACCCGGTCACCGACAACTGAGTCCGGAGGGACACCACATGAGCTTCCAGATGCCCTCCAGCCGCTACATCCTGCCCTCCTTCGTGGAGCGCACGAGCTACGGCATGAAGGAGTCCAACCCCTACAACAAGCTCTTCGAGGAGCGCATCATCTTCCTCGGGGTGCAGATCGACGACGCGTCGGCCAACGACGTGATGGCCCAGCTCATCACGCTCGAGTCGGCCGACCCGGACCGCGACATCACGATCTACATCAACTCCCCGGGTGGCTCGTTCACCTCGCTGATGGCGATCTACGACACGATGATGTTCGTCCGGCCCGACATCCAGACCGTCTGCATGGGCCAGGCCGCCTCGGCTGCCGCCGTCCTGCTGGCCGCCGGCACGCCGGGCAAGCGCCTGGCGCTGCCGTACTCCCGGGTGCTCATCCACCAGCCGTCGGGCGAGTCCGGCGGCCAGGTCTCGGACCTGGAGATCCACGCCGCGGAGATCCAGCGGGTGCGGTCGCAGATGGAGGAGATCCTCGCCCGGCACACCGGGCAGACCGTGGAGCAGGTCCGCCTCGACATCGAGCGCGACAAGATCCTGACCGCGCAGGAGTGCAAGGCCTACGGGATCGTCGACGAGGTCATCCAGAGCCGGAAGCTCAACGCACTCCCCGGCTGATGGCGATCGGGACGGGTCGAGGGGGCGCGTGTCGCGCCCTCGACCCGTACCGTCGGGGGACGCGGGACGCATGTGGTCCGGCATCGACCCGGCGGGCGAGTCATCGCCCTCCGGCGCAGGTGCCGCCAGGTACGGTCGGCGAGCGCCCGATCCCCGGCTGAGAGTGCCGGGAGGAGAGCCTCGCGGAGTGCGGGGCCGATGTACGAACAGGGCACCAGTTCACACGCAGGTACCTGGGACCAGGGCCTGATTCCCCGAGGTGGAGGTCAGCAGGTGGCACGAATCGGTGAGAGCGGTGACCTGCTCAAGTGCTCGTTCTGCGGCAAGAGCCAGAAGCAGGTCAAGAAGCTCATCGCTGGCCCCGGGGTCTACATCTGCGACGAGTGCATCGACCTCTGCAACGAGATCATCGAGGAAGAGCTCTCGGAGTCGTCGGACCTCAAGTTCGACGAGCTGCCGAAGCCCAAGGAGATCCACGACTTCCTCGAGCAGTACGTGATCGGCCAGGACAAGGCCAAGCGTGCGCTCTCCGTGGCGGTCTACAACCACTACAAGCGGGTGCAGGCCGGCGGTGCCGGGGGCCGGGACGACTCGGTCGAGCTGGCCAAGTCCAACATCCTGCTGATGGGCCCCACCGGGTGCGGCAAGACCCACCTGGCGCAGACCCTGGCCCGGATGCTCAACGTCCCGTTCGCCATCGCCGACGCGACCGCCCTCACCGAGGCCGGCTACGTCGGTGAGGACGTCGAGAACATCCTGCTCAAGCTGATCCAGGCCGCCGACTACGACGTGAAGCGGGCCGAGACCGGCATCATCTACATCGACGAGGTCGACAAGATCGCCCGCAAGAGCGAGAACCCGTCGATCACCCGGGACGTCTCCGGCGAGGGCGTGCAGCAGGCGCTGCTGAAGATCCTCGAGGGCACGACGGCGTCGGTGCCGCCGCAGGGCGGGCGCAAGCACCCGCACCAGGAGTTCATCCAGATCGACACGACGAACGTGCTGTTCATCGTGGGCGGCGCCTTCGCCGGGCTGGAGAAGATCATCGAGCAGCGGGCCGGCAAGCAGGGCATCGGCTTCGGCTCGGAGATCCGCAGCAAGAAGGAGATCGACGAGGCGAACACCTTCGCCGAGGTCATGCCCGAGGACCTGCTGAAGTTCGGGATGATCCCCGAGTTCATCGGCCGGCTCCCGGTCATCACCAGCGTCGAGAAGCTCGACCGCGAGGCGCTGATCAACATCCTGACCGAGCCGAAGAACGCCCTGGTGCGCCAGTACCGGCGGCTGTTCGAGCTCGACGGGGTGGACCTGGAGTTCACCGACGACGCGCTCGAGTCCATCGCCGACCAGGCCGTCCTGCGGGGCACCGGCGCGCGTGGCCTGCGGGCGATCATGGAGGAGGTCCTCCAGTCGGTGATGTACGACGTCCCCAGCCGGGACGACGTCGCGTCCGTGGTGATCACCAAGGAGGTCGTGCTGGAGCACGTCAACCCGACGATCGTGCCGCGCAAGCCCGCTCGCGCGCCCCGCGAGAAGAGCGCCTGAGCACCACCCCCGCCTGACCGACGGCCCGCCTCCCTGCAGGGAGGCGGGCCGTCGCGCGTGGTGGCCCCGAGCCAGCGCGTGCGCTCAGGCCCGGTTCCGGCGGCCGGAACCGGGCGC
Organism: Geodermatophilus sp. CPCC 206100; assembly: GCF_048569675.1. Lineage (NCBI taxonomy): Bacteria > Bacillati > Actinomycetota > Actinomycetes > Geodermatophilales > Geodermatophilaceae > Geodermatophilus > Geodermatophilus sp. CPCC 206100. Next base: position 43,110 of record NZ_JAQISV010000016.1, on the reverse strand, counting down.
CAGCGCACCCACTCCGGTGCGGCGTCGTCCACAGATCGGTCCGTGGCGGTCCCCGCCGCGCCCCGGCTGGCCAGGCTCCCACCGTGACCCACGACCTGCCGGTCCTCGTCGGACCCGAGGGCTGGACGACGTGGAAGGCGCTGACCGCCCGGGTGGACCGCAAGACCGTGGCCGGCTGGGTGGCCGGCGGACGGCTGCAGCGCCTCCAGCCCGGGGTGTACGCGCTGCCGGCGGCAACCAGGGACTGGCGGGTCCGGGTGGAGGCCGCTGTCCGGGCGTGCGGAGGCGTGGCCAGTCACCGGTCCGCGCTGGCCCTGTGGGGGCTGCTGCCGCCGGGGAGCGCCGTCCACGTCACCGTGGCGCACCACCGCAGCGGGCGCGGGACCGACGGCGTCGTCCTGCACCGCACCCGCGAACTCGAGGACTGCGTCCGGCGGGTCGACGGACTGCCGGTGACCAGCGTGCAGCGGGCGCTGGTCGACTGCTGGGGACGGCCGGGCGGGCTCCAGCAGGCGGAGCTCCGGGCCGCCGCCATCGACGCCGTGCGGACCCGGCTGTGCTCGCCGCGGGACGTGCTGCAGGAGGTCGGGCGACGACCCTGCCTCCCCGGACGGGCGGCCCTGGTCGAGCTGCTCCGCCTGCTCGCCGAGGGCTGCCGCAGCGAGCTGGAGATCTGGGGGTGCCTGCACGTCCTCCGGGGCCCCGGGATGCCGGCCTTCACCCTGCAGCGGCCGATCGAGGTCGCCGGGCAGCGGTTCCTGCTGGACGCCGCCTGCGAGGAGGTGCTGCTCGCCGTCGAGATGGACGGCGCCGCCTGGCACGGCTCGCGCCAGCAACGCGAGCGCGACATCCGGCGCGACGCCCTGCTGGCGACCGTCGGCTGGCAGACCCTGCGATTCGGCTACCGGCGCATGACCTCCGAGCCCGAGGACTGCCGCCGCGACATCCGCTCGGTCCACGCCGCTCGCCGTCGCCTGTTCGGCCTCGACGGAGTGCGCTGAGGCCCGGTTCCGGCGCTCAGAACCGGGCCTCAGCGCACACGCTCAGCTCTCCGGGGCGGGTTCGGCGAGGACGACGTCCACCGAGAGCGGGCCCTCACCGGGGACGACCTCCAGCGCCGCGATCCGGCCGGCCTCCACCAGGTCGCGGCGGGCCGCCTCGACCAGCGGCACCTGCTCGGCCGGGGCGGTGACCGTCGCCGAGGCGACGTCGGCCCGCATCGACTGCTTGGCGTCGGACTTGGCCTTGCGGACCCCCGCCAGCGCCGCGGCGACCACCGACACCACGGCCGGGTCCCCGCCGGCCGGCAGCTCCGCCTCCGACGGCCACGCGGCGCGGTGCACGGAGCCCGACTGCCACCATGACCAGACCTCCTCGGTGACGAACGGCAGCACCGGAGCGAACAGCCGCAGCTGCACCGCCAGCGCCAGCGCCAGCGTGGCCTGCGCCGAGCGCGCGGCGTCGTCCGAGCCGTAGGCGCGGGACTTCACCAGCTCCACGTAGTCGTCGCAGAACGTCCAGAAGAACGCCTCGGACACCTCGAGCGCCCGCGTGTAGTTGTAGGCCTCCATCGCCGCGGTGGCCTCGCGCACCACGGCGGCCAGGCCGGCCAGCAGCCCGAGGTCGATCGGCTCGGTGACCTCGTCGACCGACGCCGCGGAGGTGGCGCCCAGCCCGAGCACGAACTTGCCGACGTTGAGGATCTTGATGGCCAGCCGCCGGCCGACCTTCATCTGCGCCTCGTCGAACGGCGAGTCCGCGCCCGGCCGCGCGCCCGCGGCGCGCCAGCGGACGGCGTCGGTGCCGTAGCGCTGCAGGACGTCGATCGGCGTGACGACGTTGCCCTTCGACTTGGACATCTTCTTGCGGTCCGGGTCGACGACGAAGCCGGAGATCGCCGCGTGCGTCCACGGCACGGTCCCGAACTCGTAGTGCGAGCGCACCACGGTCGAGAACAGCCAGGTCCGGATGATGTCGTGCGCCTGCGGGCGCAGGTCCATCGGGAAGACGTGCGCGAACAGCTCCGGGTCGGTGTCCCAGCCCGAGGCCACCTGCGGGGACAGCGACGACGTCGCCCAGGTGTCCATGACGTCGGGGTCGCCGATGAAGCCGCCGGGCTTGCCGCGCTGGTCCTCGGTGTAGCCGTCGGGCACGTCGGAGGCGGGGTCCACCGGCAGCGCCGACTCCGGCGCGAGCAGCGGGGCGGAGTGGTCGGGCTCGCCGGCCTCGTCGAGCCGGTACCAGACCGGGAAGGGGACGCCGAAGAACCGCTGGCGGCTGATCAGCCAGTCGCCGTTGAGCCCCTCCACCCAATTGTCGTAGCGGTGCCGCATGTGCTCGGGCACCCAGGTGATCTCCCGGCCGCGGGCGACGAGGGCGTCGCGCAGGTCGGCGTCCCGGCCGCCGTTGCGGATGTACCACTGCCGCGTGGTGACGATCTCCAGCGGCCGGTCGCCCTTCTCGAAGAACTTGACCGGGTGGGTGATCGGCTTCGGGTCGCCGTGCAGGTCCCCGGAGTCGCGCAGCAGCTCGACCATCCGCTCGCGCGCCGCGTGCGCGGTCTTCCCGGCCAGCTCGGCGTAGGCCGAGGCCGCGCCGTCCGAGGAGAGGCCGGGCGGCGGGTCGGCGACCAGCCGGCCGTCCCAGCCGATGACCGCGCGGGTCGGCAGCTGCAGCTCCCGCCACCACGTGACGTCGTTGAGGTCACCGAAGGTGCAGATCATCGCGATGCCCGAGCCCTTGTCCGGCTCGGCGAGGCGGTGCGCCACGACCGGGACCTCGACGTCGAACACCGGCGTCCGCACCGTGGACCCGAACAGCGGCTGGTAGCGCTCGTCGTCGGGGTGGGCGACCAGGGCGACGCAGGCGGGCAGCAACTCGGGCCGGGTGGTCTCGATGAAGACCGGGCCGGACGGGCCGGCGAAGGAGATCCGGTGGTAGGCGCCCGGGCGCTCCCGGTCCTCCAGCTCGGCCTGGGCGACCGCGGTCCGGAAGGTGACGTCCCAGAGGGTCGGCGCCTCCTGCGCGTAGGCCTCCCCGCGGGCCAGGTTGTGCAGGAACATCCGCTGGGCGGTGGCCCGGGAGCTCTCCGAGATGGTCCGGTAGACGTTGGACCAGTCCACCGACAGCCCCACCCGCCGCCACAGCTGCTCGAACGCGCGCTCGTCCTCCTCGGTCAGCCGCATGCACAGCTCGACGAAGTTGCGGCGGGAGACCGGCTGCTGGTCCTTGCCCGGCTTGGCGGGCGGCTCGAAGCCGGCCTCGTAGGGCAGCGACGGGTCGCAGCGGACCCCGTAGTAGTTCTGCACCCGGCGCTCGGTCGGCAGGCCGTTGTCGTCCCAGCCCATCGGGTAGAAGACGTGCCGGCCCCGCATGCGCTGGTAGCGGGCGACGAAGTCGGTGTGGGTGTAGCTGAAGACGTGGCCCACGTGCAGCGAGCCGCTGGCGGTGGGCGGCGGGGTGTCGATCGAGTACGTCTGCTCCCGGGGCGCGGCCAGCGCCGTGGCCCGGTCGAAGGCGTAGGTGTCCTCGTCGGCCCAGCGGGCCGACCACTTGTCCTCCAGCCCGTCCAGGGACGGCTTGTCCGGTACGCCGACGGAGGCTCCCGGCGCAGGGGTGTCGGGGGTCGCGATGTCGGGAACCATGGCCCCAATCCTAGGAACCGGTCGACTGGCATCCTGGGGAGGATGAGCAGCAGCAGCACCGGTGACCTCGCCCGGGTGGAAGAGGAGCTGCTCGCGCGCTGGCCGGAGAGCCGTCCCCAGCCGTCGTTGAGCCGCATCTCCGCCCTCGTCGACCTGCTGGGTGCCCCACACCGGGCGTACCCCGTCGTGCAGGTCGCCGGCACGAACGGCAAGACGACGACGGCGCGGATGGTGGACGAACTGCTGCGCGGCTTCGGGCTGCGGGTGGGCCGGTTCACCAGCCCGCACCTGCAGTCGGTGCGGGAGCGGATCGTGCTCGACGGCGAGCCGGTCAGCGCGGAGCGGTTCGTGGAGACCCACGCCGACATCGCGCCCTACGTGCAGATGGTCGACGGCGCCGGCGACACCCCGATGAGCTTCTTCGAGGTCATGGTCGGCATGGCCTACGCGACGTTCGCCGAGGCCCCGGTGGACGTCGCGGTGATCGAGGTCGGGATGGGCGGCACCTGGGACGCGACCAACGTCGTGGACGCGCGCGTCGCCGTCGTCACCCCGGTCGCGCTCGACCACGCCGAGTACCTCGGGGCCGACGTCCCCACGATCGCCGGCGAGAAGGCCGGGATCATCAAGCCCGACTCGATCGCGGTGCTGGCCGCCCAGCAGCCCGGCGCGCTCGACGCGCTGGTCCGGCGCGCGGTGGAGGTGGAGGCCGTCGTCGCCCGCGAGGGCACCGAGTTCGGCGTCCTCGAGCGGAAGGTCGCCGTCGGCGGGCAGCAGCTGCGGCTGCAGGGCCTGGGCGGCGAGTACGACGACCTGTTCCTGCCGCTGTTCGGTGCGCACCAGGCCCAGAACGCGGCCACCGCGCTGGCCGCGGTCGAGGCGTTCCTGGGCGCCGGGGCGGCCACCGGGCCGATCGACGTCGAGACGGTGCGCGCCGCGTTCGCCGCCGTCCGCTCACCCGGCCGGCTGGAGCGGGTGCGCACCAGCCCCACCGTGCTGGTCGACGCCGCGCACAACCCCGCCGGCATGACGGCGACCGTCGAGGCGATCCGCGAGTCCTTCGACTTCACCCGGCTGGTCGGGGTGGTCGGGGCGGTCCACGGCAAGGACGTGAGCGGCATGCTCGCCGTGCTCGAGGACGTCTGCGCGGAGCTCGTCGTCACCCAGAACAGCTCGCCGCGGGCGATCCCCGCCGACGAGCTGGGCGCCCTCGCGGTCGACGTCTTCGGCGCCGACCGGGTCAGCGTCTCGCCGCGGCTGCCGGAGGCCCTGACCGAGGCGATCGAGCTGGCCGAGGCCGGTCCGGACGACGCCCTCAGTGGCTCGGGCGTGCTGGTGACCGGCAGCGTGGTCACCGCGGGGGAGGCCCGCACCATCCTGGGCGGGAGGTCGTCGTGACCGAGCTTGCGAGGTCACGCAGGGACAGAGCACCTCGCGGCACGGCGTCGACGAGCGTCAGCGAGGAGGCGTCGTGACCGCCGTCGACCCGCCGCGGGCGGCCCGGGCGCTCGGTGGCGCGGCCGCGGCGATCCTGGTCCTGGAGGGCATCGCCGTCCTCTTCGTGCCACGGGGCATCGCGCAGAGCGGCGATGGCCTGACCGGGACCCGGCTGACCCTGCTGCTGGTCCTCGCGATCGTGCTCGTCCTGGCCGGCGGGCTCCAGCGCCGTCCGCACGGGGTGGTGATCGGCACGGCGCTGCAGGTGCCGCTGCTGGCCACCGGCCTGCTCGACAACGTCATGTGGATCGTCGCCGGTGTCTTCGTGCTGATCTGGCTCTACCTGCTCCAGATCCGCAAGGAACTGCTGGGCTCGCCGTTCCACGACCCCGCGCCCCGGGAGGGCGGCGACCCCGCCGCGTAGGCTCCGCGCTCGTGTCTGAAGCCACCCCCGCCCGCACCCTCGTCCTCGTCAAGCCCGACGGCGTCGCCCGCGGCCTGGTCGGCGAGGTGATCTCGCGCCTGGAGGCCAAGGGCCTGCGCCTGGTCGCCGCCGAGCTGCGCACGCTGACCCGCGAGCTCGCCGAGGAGCACTACGGCGAGCACCGCGAGAGGCCCTTCTTCGGCTCGCTGGTCGAGTTCATCACCGGCGGCCCGCTGCTGGCCCTGGTCGTCGAGGGTCCCCGGGCCGTCGAGGCCTTCCGCGCGCTGGCCGGCGCGACCGACCCGGTGAAGGCCGCGCCCGGCACCATCCGCGGCGACTTCGCCCTCGAGGTGCAGAACAACATCGTCCACGGCTCGGACTCCGACGAGTCCGCCGCCCGCGAGATCGCGCTGTTCTTCCCCGACCTGGGCTGAGAGCCGCCCCCCTTTCCGCCGAGATCGCCGATCTCGCACGGATCCGCGCCCGGAAGCGTGCGAGATCGGCGATCTCGTCGCGGCTGGGCCCTCGGAGGCCCGCGGGGCGGCGGCTACCCTGGACGGGTCATGACTGGTGCCACGCTCTACCCCCGTCTCGAACCGCTCCTCGCGCAGGTGCAGAAGCCGATCCAGTACGTCGGCGGTGAGCTCAACGCGCAGGTCAAGGCGTGGGACGACGTCGCCGTCCACTGGGCGCTGATGTACCCCGACGCCTACGAGGTGGGGCTGCCCAACCAGGGCCTCATGATCCTCTACGAGGTGCTCAACGAGCGGCCCGACGCCCTCGCCGAGCGCACCTACGCGGTGTGGCCCGACCTCGCGGGGCTCATGCGCGAGCACGGCGTCCCGCAGTTCACCGTCGACTCCCACCGGGCGGTCGGCGACTTCGACGTGCTCGGCGTCAGCTTCGCCACCGAGCTGGGCTACACCAACCTGCTCGAGGCGCTCGACCTCGCCGGCGTCCCGGTGCACGCCGCCGACCGCGACGAGAGCCACCCGGTGGTGGTGGCCGGCGGGCACGCGGCGTTCAACCCCGAGCCGATCGCCGACTTCGTCGACTGCGCCGTCCTCGGGGACGGGGAGCAGGTCGTCGGCGACGTCACCGACGTCGTCCGGGCCTGGAAGGAGCAGGGTCGGCCCGGTGGCCGGGTCGAGCTGCTGGCCCGCCTCGCCCGGGTGGACGGCGTCTACGTGCCGCGCTTCTACGCGGTCTCCTACGGCCCGGACGGCGCCATCGCGGCGGTGACCCGGACGCGGGACGACGTCCCGGCGCGGGTCGGCAAGCGCACCGTCATGGACCTCGACGAGTGGCCCTACCCGAAGACGCCGCTGGTGCCGCTGGCCGAGAGCGTCCACGAGCGCATGAGCGTGGAGATCTTCCGGGGCTGCACCCGAGGCTGCCGGTTCTGCCAGGCCGGGATGATCACCCGCCCGGTGCGCGAGCGGACCATCACCGGCATCGGCTCGATGGTCGACCAGGGGCTGCGCGCGACCGGCTACGAGGAGGTCGGCCTGCTGTCGCTGTCCAGCGCCGACCACTCCGAGATCGGCCAGCTGGCCACCGAGCTCGCCGACCGCTACCAGGGCACCAACACCGGCCTGTCCCTGCCCTCCACGCGGGTCGACGCCTTCAACGTCACCCTGGCCAACGAGCTGTCCCGCAACGGCCGGCGTTCCGGGCTCACCTTCGCCCCCGAGGGCGGCAGCGAGCGGATCCGCCGGGTGATCAACAAGACGGTGTCCAAGGAGGACCTGGTCCGCACCGTCACCACCGCCTACGCCAACGGCTGGCAGCAGGTGAAGCTCTACTTCATGTGCGGTCTGCCGACCGAGACCGACCAGGACGTGCTGGAGATCGCCGACCTGGCGGTGGAGGTGATCCGCGCCGGCCGGGAGGCCAGCGGCCGCAAGGACATCCGCTGCACCGTCTCCATCGGCGGGTTCGTGCCCAAGCCGCACACGCCGTTCCAGTGGGCCGGCCAGGCCAGCGCCGAGACGATCGACTCCCGGCTGCGGGTGCTGCGGCAGGCCATCAACGCCGACCGCCGGATCGGCCGCTCCATCGGCCTGCGCTACCACGACGGCAAGCCCGGCGTGATCGAGGGCCTGCTGTCGCGCGGCGACCGCCGCGTCGGCCGGGTCATCGAACGGGTGTGGCGCGACGGCGGCCGGTTCGACGGCTGGAGCGAGCACTTCTCCTACGACCGCTGGGTCGCCGCGGCCGCCGCGGAGCTGGCGCCGCTCGGGGTGGACCTCGACTGGTTCACCACCCGCGAGCGCACCCAGGACGAGGTCCTGCCCTGGGACCACCTGGACTCCGGGCTGGACAAGGAGTGGCTGTGGGACGACTGGCAGGAGGCGCTGTCCGAGGAGGAGGTCGCCGACTGCCGGTGGACCCCCTGCTACGACTGCGGCGTCTGCCCGACCAACGGCACCGAGATCCAGATCGGCCCCACCGGGCGCAGCCTGCTGCCGCTGACCGTCGTCGGCCGCTGATGGCCCGCCAGCCCGAGGGGCCGCCCCCGCCACCGACCGTCCAGCGGCTGCGGCTCCGCTACGCCAAGCGCGGCCCGCTGCGCTTCGCCTCGCACCGCGACCTGGCCCGCGCCCTGGAGCGCGCGCTGCGCCGCGCCCGGGTGCCGATGGCGTTCTCGGCCGGGTTCAGCCCGCACCCGAAGATCTCCTACGTGGGGGCGGCGCCCACCGGTGCGGCCAGCGAGGCCGAGTACCTCGAGATCGGACTGGCGGAGCGCTGCGACCCGGAGGCGGTGCGCGCCGCGCTCGACGAGTCGCTGCCCGCCGGCGTCGACGTCCTGGAGTGCGTCGAGGCCGCCGAGGGCGGCGGCTCGCTGGCCGACCGCATCGACGCCACGGTGTGGCGGGTCGAGTTCCCGGGGGTCGAGCCCGGCGAACTCGCGGCGGCCGTCGCGGCCTTCCTGGCCAGGGACGAGGTGACCGTCGCCAAGCGCACCAAGAACGGCCTGCGGGACGTCGACGCGCGGGACCCGGTGGTCTCGGCTGCGGCGGCGGGCACAGCAGGTTGTGCCATACTGACCATGGTCGTCCGGCAGGTGACGCCCGCCGTTCGACCCGACGACGTGGTGGCCGCCCTGGCTGCCGTCGCCGACCTGCGCCCGCCGTCGCCCCCTCGGGCCGTGCGTGAGGCGCAGGGCCGGCTCGACGACAGCGGGGGCGTCATCGACCCGCTCGGTCCCGACCGTGCGGCGCGCACCCGCTGCCAGGGGGAGCACGCGGCGGTCTGATCGGTGGGGCGGGTGCCCCGCGGCGTCGAGCGGCGCGGCTGCCAGACGCGACGCACCCCGAGATCTCGCACCACCGAAGACCTGCACCACCCGGCTCCCGGCCGCGGCAACCGCCGCGCGGAGGCCGGCCCACAGACTTCGCGAGTCGGGCACTGCCGCCGAAACCCGGCGCGGCCGCCCGATCCGCCCAACCCGTGCTCCTGCGCGGTCGCCAGTCCGGCTGGATCGGCGCCCGGGAGCACCGCACAGGAGGCGAGCCCTCGTGGCCGACCAGATCGACGAGACCACCCCCGCCGACGGCACCACGCCGGTGCTGGAGGAGCACCCCCCGCCCGGGTTCCCGGACCCGGCGGTCCAGCCCGAGGACGTCCAGGAGGACCTGGAGGCCGAGGCGGCCGAGAGCGGGGAGGACCAGGCGCGGGAGGACGAGGCGCCCGAGGACGTCCCCGAGGACCCGGAGCACGAGGACGCCCCCGTCTCCCCGTTCGGCGCCCAGTTCAGCTCCCCCGAGCCCACGGCGGTCATCGCCCGGCCCCGCCGGCGGGCGACCCGCCCGGCGGGCGCGGCCGACCCCGGGTCCTACGTGGCGCCCCCGCCCGTGGCCCCGGCCCTCCCGGCCTTCGTCAGCTTCGTGGCCCCCGCCGAGCCCGAGGCGCCGCCCGCCCCGCGCCGGCGCAGCCGCCGGGCGGCGGCCGAGTCCCCCGTCGCCGAGGAGCCGGACACCGAGCCGGCCGAGGACCTCGACGACGAGGCGCCGGCGCCACGCACCCGCCGCAGCCGCTCGCGCCGCCGGGGCGCGGCCGAGGACGGTCCCGGAGCCGGTGACGGTCCCGTGGTCGGCGACGGCGAGGCCGGCGACGAGGACGAGCCCGCCGACGAGACGGCCGAGGAGGCCGAGGAGGCCGAGGACCGCGACGAGGGCGCGGCCGGCAGCCGCCGTCGCCGCCGCGGCCGCCGCGGCCGGGGCCGGGGCCGCAGCGGTGAGGACACCGCCGAGAACGAGGACGACGACGAGCCGGCGGACGAGACGGCCGTCGAGGACGGTGCCGAGGACCGCGCCGACGCCGACGAGGACGACGAGGACACCGACACCGCCGAGGACGCGGCGGCCGGCGGCGAGGACGAGGGCGCCTCCAGCACCCCCCGCGGTCGCCGGCGGCCCCGCCGGGGCAGCAGCGACGGCGGCGACGCCGCGGTCGCCGAGGCCGACGACGACCGCCCGGAGCGGGCCGGCCGCAACGGCCGCACCACCAGCGACGACGACGTCCGCGGCGTCGCCGGCTCCACCCGGCTGGAGGCCAAGCGGCAGCGCCGCCGGGACGGCCGGGACACCGGGCGGCGGCGCGCGCCGATCCTCACCGAGGCCGAGTTCCTCGCCCGCCGCGAGTCGGTGGACCGGGCGATGGTCATCCGCCAGCGGGGCGAGCGCACGCAGATCGCCGTCCTCGAGGACGACGTGCTGGTCGAGCACTACGTGACCCAGGCGCAGGCGACGTCCTTCGCCGGCAACGTCTACCTCGGCCGCGTGCAGAACGTGCTGCCCAGCATGGAGGCGGCGTTCGTCGACATCGGCAAGGGCCGCAACGCCGTCCTGTACGCCGGTGAGGTCAACTGGGACGCCGCCGGGCTCTCGGGCAAGCAGCGCTCCATCGAGACGGCGATGAAGTCCGGCGACAAGGTCCTGGTGCAGGTCACCAAGGACCCGATCGGCCACAAGGGCGCCCGCCTCACCCAGCAGATCAACCTGCCGGGGCGGTTCCTCGTCTACGTGCCGGGCGGCTCCATGACCGGCATCAGCCGCAAGCTGCCCGACACCGAGCGGCAGCGGCTCAAGGACATCCTCAAGAAGATCGTCCCCGAGGACGCCGGCGTGATCATCCGCACCGCCGCCGAGGGCGCGTCGGAGGAGGAGCTGACCCGCGACGTCGCCCGCCTGCAGGCGCAGTGGGACGTCATCCAGAAGAAGGCCGAGACCTCCTCGAGCGCGCCGTCGCTGCTCTACGGCGAGCCGGACCTCGCCATCCGGGTCATCCGCGACGTCTTCAACGAGGACTTCAAGGAGCTCGTCGTCCAGGGCGACGACGCCTGGGACACCGTCGAGGCCTACGTCGCCCACGTGTCGCCGGAGCTCACCGGCCGGCTGACCCGCTTCACCGGCGAGGGCGACGTCTTCCGCGACCTGCGGATCGACGAGCAGCTGGCCAAGGCGCTCGACCGCAAGGTGTGGCTGCCCTCGGGCGGCTCGCTGGTCATCGACCGCACCGAGGCGATGACCGTCGTCGACGTCAACACCGGCAAGTTCACCGGCTCCGGCGGCAACCTCGAGCAGACGGTGACCCGCAACAACATGGAGGCGGCCGAGGAGATCGTCCGCCAGCTCCGGTTGCGCGACATCGGCGGCATCATCGTCATCGACTTCATCGACATGGTGCTGGAGAGCAACCGCGACCTCGTGCTGCGGCGGCTCACCGAGTGCCTGGGCCGGGACCGCACCAAGCACCAGGTCGCCGAGGTGACGTCGCTGGGGCTGGTGCAGATGACCCGCAAGCGGGTCGGCCAGGGCCTGCTGGAGGTCTTCTCCGAGCCGTGCGAGCACTGCCGCGGCCGCGGGGTCCTCGTGAACACCGACCCGGTCGACGAGCGGCGCCGCAGCGGCGGCGGCAACGGCGCGGGCGGCTCGGGCAGCGGCGGTTCGGGGGCGGGCGGCTCCGGCGGCAACGGCCGCCGCGAGCAGGGGCGCGACCGGGGCCGGGACAACGGGCAGCAGCAGGAGGCCGAGCCGCAGCCGAGCGCGCCGGTGGCGACCGAGGAGCCCACCCCGGGCGGTGCGGACGCCGAGGGCGAGAGCGGGCGCTCCGGCGGACGTCGCAACCGCGGCCGGCGCAACCGCGGCCAGGCCGGCGAGGAGCGGGCCGCCGAGGACGCCGCCGTGCTGGCCGGCGTGCTCGACGACGCCGTGCCGGAGGGCCCCGCCACCGGTGGTGCCCTGCCGGACGGGGTCGCGGTCGCCGACGCCGAGCTCGACCAGCCCGACGCGGTCACCCCCGACGTGGCCTCCGCGCCGGTCGCGGCCGAGCCGGTTGCCGCCGAGACCGTCGCGGCCGAGCCGGTTGCCGCCGAGCCGGTTGCCGCGGAACCCGTCGCCGTCGAGGCGACCCCGGCCGGGGAGCCGACCCCGGTCGAGCCGGTTGCCGCCGAGCCCGTCGCGGCCGAGCCGACGCCGGTCGAGCGGACCCCGGCCGAGCCGGTGGTGGCCGCCGCGCCGGCGCCGATCGAGTCGTCGGTGACCGTCGTCCCGCCGCTGGAGCCGGTGCGCCGGGCCCCGTCGGTGGAGGACGAGGACGTCCCCGCCGGCGCCGGCCCCGACGACCCGGGTCCGGTGGACGCGCCGGCCGACGAGGACGAGGCGGCCGACCCGGCCGACCCGGCCGCCGCGGACGCCGGTGCCGTCGTGGCGCCGGTCACCCGCCCCCGTCGGCGCCGGTCCGCCAGCCGTCCGGCCGGGCCGCCGGCCTCCTGACGGCCCCGGGCGGGGTCCTCCGGCCGGTTCGACCCCGTCCCGTCCGCTCGGGTACGCTGGTCGGGTTGCACCGCCACGGGCCGGGCACCGCTCGGTGTCCCCTGGCAGGCGGGCAGCCCGTCCAGCACCCGGCGCCCGACGCCGGGGTGCACGCAGGACAGCGAGAAGCGATCGAGGAGTTCAGTGGTGTACGCAGTCGTGAAGGCCGGTGGCCGGCAGCACAAGGTGGCCGTGGGCGACCGGTTCACGGTCAACCGTCTCGTGGGTGAGGCGGGCGACTCCGTCACCCTCCCGGCCCTGCTCCTGGTCGACGGCGACACCGTCACCAGCGACGCGCAGACGCTGGCGGGCGTGACCGTCACCGGCGAGATCGTCGGCCACGGCAAGGGCCCGAAGATCCGCATCCACAAGTTCAAGAACAAGACCGGCTACCACAAGCGTCAGGGGCACCGTCAGCCCCTCACCGACGTCGTGGTCCGCGACATCACGAAGGGCTGACGCCGACATGGCACACAAGAAGGGCGCCTCGTCCTCCCGCAACGGCCGCGACTCGAACGCGCAGCGCCTGGGCGTCAAGCGCTTCGGCGGCCAGGTCGTGAAGGCCGGGGAGATCATCGTGCGCCAGCGCGGTACCCACTTCCACCCGGGCCTGGGCGTCGGCCGCGGCGGCGACGACACGCTGTTCGCGCTCGAGCCCGGTGCGGTCACCTTCGGCACCCGGCGCGGTCGCAAGACCGTCTCCATCTCCGCCGTCGAGGCCTGATGAAGGACCCCCTGCCCCCCGCCACTCGCTAGCTCGCGGCGGGTCCCTGCAGGGGGCCACAGCACATCCACAGCGACGAGCGCACGGGCCGCCGGCCCGTGCGCTCGTGGCATCTGAGGACTGAGAACTGACATGGCCGCATTCGTCGACCGCGTGGTCGTGCACGTCGCCGCCGGCAACGGCGGTCACGGTGTCGCCTCGATCCACCGCGAGAAGTTCAAGCCCCTCGGGGGTCCCGACGGCGGCAACGGCGGCAACGGCGGGGACGTCGTCCTCGAGGTCGACCCCAGCGTGCACACCCTGCTGGACTTCCACCACCGCCCGCACCAGAAGGCCGGCAACGGCCGCCCGGGCGAGGGCAGCAACCGGCACGGTGCCCGGGGTGAGGACCGCGTGCTGCGCGTTCCCGCCGGCACCGTCGTCAGCACCCCCGACGGCCGGGTCATCGCCGACCTCGTGGGCGCCGGCACCCGCGTCGTCCTGGCCGCCGGTGGCAAGGGCGGGCTCGGCAACGCCGCGCTGGCCAACACCCGCCGCAAGGCGCCCGGCTTCGCGCTGCTGGGCGAGCCGGGTGAGGCGCTGGACGCCGTCATCGAGCTGAAGAGCATCGCCGACGTCGGCCTGGTCGGGTTCCCCTCGGCCGGCAAGTCCTCGCTGATCGCGGCCATGTCCGCCGCGCGGCCCAAGATCGCCGACTACCCGTTCACCACGCTGGTGCCCAACCTCGGCGTGGTCCGCTCCGGCGACGTCTCCTTCACGATGGCCGACGTCCCGGGCCTGATCCCGGGCGCCTCCGAGGGCAAGGGCCTCGGGCTGGAGTTCCTCCGCCACATCGAGCGCTGCGCGGTCCTGGTGCACGTGGTCGACATGGCGACGATGGAGCCCGGCCGGGACCCCGAGAGCGACATCGAGGCGCTCCAGCACGAGCTCGCCGAGTACCGCGAGGACCTGGTGGGCCGGCTGGGGATGGCCGTCCTCAACAAGATCGACGTCCCGGACGGCCGCGACCTGGTCGACCTGGTCCGGGCGACTCTGGAGGAGCGCGGGCTGCAGGTCTTCCCGGTGAGCGCGGCGACGGGGGAGGGGCTGCGCGAGCTGGGCTTCGCGCTGGCCGCCGCGGTGGAGGAGCACCGCGCGGCGCTGCCCGAGGTCGAGCCGGTCCGCATCACGCTGACCCCGCGGGCGGTCGACGACAGCGGCTTCACCGTCGAGCGCGACCCGGCCGGCGAGGGCGGGGACGACGAGCGGGCGTTCGTCGTCCGCGGCGTCAAGCCCGAGCGCTGGGTGCGCCAGACCGACTTCACCAACGACGAGGCCGTCGGCTTCCTCGCCGACCGGCTCAACCGGCTCGGCGTCGAGGAGCAGCTGGCCAAGGCCGGCGCCCGCCCGGGCGACGCGGTCACCATCGGCGACGTCACCTTCGACTGGGTGCCGACCCTGCCGGCCGGCACGCTCACCGTCGAGGAGACCGCCGGCCTCGGCGGTCGCGGCACCGACGCGCGCATCGACGCTCCGCACCGGGTGCGGGCCGAGGAGCGGCTGGCCGCCAAGAAGGCCCGCCGGGTGCCCTACGAGCTGACCGAGACCTGGACCGACGAGGACATCCCGGAGGACGGGCAGGACCAGCCGTGACCGTCCGCCCGGAGATCGCCGGCGCCCGCCGCGTCGTGGTCAAGGTCGGGTCCTCCTCCCTGACCACCCTCCCCGGTGGCCTGGACGCCGCCCGGCTGACCGCGCTGGTCGACGTCCTCGGGGCGGCACGGGCGCAGGGGCGGGAGGTGGTGCTGGTCTCCTCCGGCGCGATCGCCGCCGGGCTGGCCCCGCTCGGCATCGACGGCCGGCCGCGCGACCTCGCCACCGCCCAGGCTGCGGCCAGCGTCGGGCAGCTGCGGCTCGTGCAGACCTACGCCGACGCGTTCGCCGGCCACGGCGTGACGGTGGGGCAGGTGCTGCTCACCGCCGACGACCTCACCCGGCGCAGCCACTACCGCAACGCCCACCGCACCGTGGAGCGGCTGCTCTCCCTCGGCGTGCTGCCGATCGTCAACGAGAACGACACCGTGGCCACCGAGGAGATCCGCTTCGGCGACAACGACCGGCTGGCGGCGCTGGTCGCCCACGTGGCCCAGGCCGACGCGCTGCTGCTGCTCTCCGACGTCGACGGCGTGTACGACGGCGACCCGCGGTCGGGGCCGGCGCAGCTGATCGACACCGTCCGCGGGCCGGCCGACCTCGCCGCGGTCACCCTGGGCTCGGCCCGCCGCAACGGCGTGGGGACCGGCGGCATGGCCACCAAGGTGGAGGCGGCGATGATCGCCGCGCACGCCGGCGTGCCGGTCGTGGTCACCTCCACCGCGCAGGCCGCGGCGGCCCTGGCCGGGGAGCGGGCGGGGACCCTGTTCGCCGTCGCCGGACGACGTCCCGGCGCCCGCCAGTTCTGGCTGCGCTACGCCAGCCGCCCGCGGGGGCGCCTGCTGCTCGACGCGGGCGCGGTGCGGGCGGTGCGCGAGCGCAACGCCTCGCTGCTGGCCGCCGGCATCACCGGGGCCACCGGTGACTTCCTCGCCGACGACCCGGTCGAGCTGGTCGGCCCGGACGGCGTGGTCGTGGCCCGAGGGCTGGTCGCCTACGACGCGCGGGAGCTGCCGGCGCTGTTCGGGCGCAAGAGCACCGAGCTGGACCCCGAGTACCGCCGCGAGGTCGTGCACCGCGACGAGATGGTCCTGGTCGGCCCCCGGCCCGTTGGGGCGGCCGCGCGCGGCTGAGAGACTGCTCGGCGTGACGATCCGATCGATCCGCGAGCTGGGAGACCCGGTCCTGCGCACCCCGGCCGACGAGGTGCGCGCCTTCGACCGGGAGCTGGCCGCGCTGGTCCGCGACCTGGAGGAGACCGTCGACCACCCCGGCCGGGCCGGGCTGGCCGCGCCGCAGATCGGCGTCAGCGCGCGGGTGTTCGCGCTCAACATCGACGGCGTCATCCAGTCCCTGGTCAACCCGCGGATCGTCGAGCTGTCCGCCGACACTCAGGACGGCGACGAGGGCTGCCTGTCCATCCCCGGCATCTGGGCGCCCACGGTGCGGGCGATGTCCGCGGTGGTGGAGGGCTTCGACGTCCACGGGGAGCCCCGCCGGCTGGCCGGCACGGGGCTGATGGGCCGCGCGCTGCAGCACGAGGTCGACCACCTCGACGGCCGGGTCTTCCTCGACCGGCTGGCCGGTGAGGCGCGCAAGGCAGCCCTGCGAGCCCTGCGCGAGCGGGTCTGAGGCGTCGGCTCGGACGGCGGCCGCTCAGACCGCGACGCCGGCCCGCGGCAGCACCAGCCCGCGGACCTCGAACTCGGTGCGACCGCCCGCGCCGGCCGGCGGCGGACCGCCGGGGACCCCGGCCACCAGGGGGCCGACCACCTCGCGCTCGTAGTGCTCGGCCGCCTCCCGGGACTCCCAGACCTCCAGCACCGAGAAGCCGGCCGCGGTCGCCCGGGCCACGTGCACCAGCAGGCCGTCGACGGCTCCGCCGGTCCGTTCCAGCAGCGCGGCGTGGACGGCGTCGTAGACCTCCACCGGTGCCGGCACGTCGATGACCACGCCCCACGTCATGGCGTCCTCCTCGCCTGCCCGTCGCGGCGGCCGCGTGCCGCCGCGAGCTGGTCCGCGCCGTCGCCGGTCAACTGGTCCAGCCCGGCGTCGCGGCCGGTGACCAGCAGCAGGAGCGCGGCGACCGGGCCCTCCACGGGTGCGCCCTCGCCCACCGACCAGTCGGCGTCGGTCGCGGTCAGCCGCAGGCCCCGCAGCCGGCGCCGGGCCCAGAAGGGGAAGCTCGTCTCCCAGACCCGCGTCGCGGCCGCGGCGGCCGCGGCGGGCGGCACCGGCCGGGTCCGGCCCAGCGGGATCGTGATGTCCTGGCCGTGCACGAGGACGTCGATGAGCGGCTCCATCGGCGTGAGGAACGGTGCCGTGCGGCGCGAGCCCACCATCGCGCGCAGCCGACGGGCGCACTCGGCCGGCGGCAGCGGTGCGCCCAGCGCGGCGTCCCGGATCATCCGGTCGAAGCTGCCCCGTGCCCGGAGTGCGGCGCCGAGCGCGTCCCGGAGCCCCATGTGCGCATGGGTGAGGTGGGTGGCGACGTCCCCGACCCGCCAGGCGCCGCACAGGGACGGCGTCTCCCACTCGGCGGGGGAGAGGTCCTCGAGCAGGTCGGCCAGGCCGGCGCGCTCCGTGTCGATGGTCCGCCACACCTCGTCGACGTCCACGGGGCCTCCCCATTGGTACGATGCTCTGACCATTTTCGTCAGAACGTCTGACCAACGTCAAGGGGTCGCGTGGAACCGGACGGGCACCAGAACCTGGGGCTGCTGTGCTTCTACCCGCACCGGGCGATGGAGAGCCGGGTCCTGGCCGCCCTGGCCGCCGCCGGGTTCGACGACATCACCGTCGCCCAGGGGCGCATCGCGGCGCGGATCGGCCCGGACGGCACGCGGCTGACCGACCTCGCCGAGCAGGCGCTGGTGACCAAGCAGACCGCCGGTCACCTCGTCGACCAGCTGGAGCGGGCCGGCTACGTCCGCCGCGTGCCCGACCCGACCGACGGGCGGGCGCGGCTGGTGCAGGTGGCCGAGCGCGGCACCGCGGTCGTGCAGGTGGCCCGCCGGGTGGAGGCCGAGGTCGAGGCCGAGTGGGCCGCCCACCTCGGGGAGCGGGCCACCGCCCAGCTGCGGGCGGCGCTGGAGCGGCTGCGCGAGATCACCGACCCGTTCCGCTGACGGTCAGCCGGCGGCGGTGCAGGCGGGGCAGGTCCCGAAGACCTCCACCTGGTGCTGGACCTCGGCGAAGCCGTGCTCGGCCGCGACGCGGGCGGCCCACCGTTCGACCGGCGGGTCGGCCACCTCCACCGTGCGCCCGCACGAGCGGCAGACCAGGTGGTGGTGGTGCACCGCCGAGCAGCGCCGGTAGGACGCCTCGCCGTCGGTGCTGCGGAGGACGTCGACCAGGCCGTCGTCCACCAGGGCCTGCAGCGCCCGGTAGACCGTCGCCAGGCCCACCGACTCGCTCCGCTCGCGGAGCAGGGCGTGCAGGTCCTGGGCGGTGCGGAAGCCGTCCTGCTCCTCCAGCAGCGCGAGGACGGCGCTGCGCTGGCGGGTCTGCCGGCGCGGCGTCTCCGCCGGCTCCGGGCGGGTCACGGCCGGCTCCCCGTCCGGGCCGCGGGCTCGCCGTGCTCGTCGTAGTGGACCCCGGTGCCCGTGCGGTGCGCGGCGTGCAGGTGCCCGTCGTGGTCGTAGTCGACGTGGTCGCCGTGCGGCACCGCCGGGTGCCCGCAGCCCTCGCCGTGCTCGTGCGGGTGGGCGGCGTGCACCTCGCCCCGCCGCTGGTGCCGGCGCCGCGCGGTGGCCTCGCGGACGGCGACCAGCGCGGAGACCGCGAGGAACAGCGCGATCGCCAGCAGCACGATGGTGCCGCCCGACGGCGTGCCGGTGTAGTAGGAGGTGCTCGTCCCCGCCACGCTCACCACGAGGCCGATGCCGCAGGCGAGGTACACCGTCTGCCGGAAGCTGCGGCCGAGCAGCTGCGCGACCGCGCTCGGCACGATCATCAGCGCGCTGATCAGGAGCAGGCCCACGACCCGCATCGACAGCACGACCGTCGAGGCGACCAGCGCGGCCAGCACCATGTTGAGCGCCAGCACCGGCAGGCCCACCGCGCGGGCGTACTCCTCGTCGTCGCTGACCGCGTACAGCCGCTGGCCCAGCAGCCAGACCACGGCGAGGACGACGACGGTGATGGCGGCGAAGACGGCGACGTCCGCGGTGCTGGTCGTGGTGATGGCCCCGAACAGGTAGGCCTCGAGGTCGGTCGCCTGGCCGCGGGGCGCCAGGCTCAGCAGCACCACGCCACCGGCGATGCCGCCGTAGAACAGCACGGCGAGCGCGACGTCCCCGCTGGTGCGCCCGCGGGCCCGGACCAGCTCGATGAGGACGGCGCCGAGGACCGCGGCCACCAGCGCCGTGCCGACCGGTGCGGTCGAGGTGAGGACGCCGATCGCCACGCCGGTCAGCGCGACGTGGCCCAGGCCGTCGCCCAGCAGGGCGAGTCGGCGCTGCACGAGGAAGACGCCGACCGCGGGCGCGACCAGGCCCACCATCAGGGAGGCCAGCAGCGCCCGCTGCATGAAGCCGTACTCGAGGATCTCCACCTCAGCGTCCTCCGTCGCTCGTGACCCGCGGCTGGTCGAGGCGGTAGCCCTTCGCCGGGGGCCGGCCGGCGTCCTCGGGGTGGTGGTGCCCGCCGTCGACGTCGGACTGGGCGCCGGCGAGCGGGCCGTCGTAGCTGATCCGGCCGTGGTCGACGACCACCGCGCGGGTGAGGACGCCGGCCAGCGGGGCGGTCTCGTGCGTCACGACCAGCAGCGTCGCGCCCGCGGCGGAGACGCCCGCGAGGACGGCGGCCAGAGCGTCCTGGCTGGCGGCGTCGACGCCGGCGGTCGGCTCGTCCATGATCAGCAGCTCCGGCTCGGCGGCCAGCGCGCGGGCGACCAGCACCCGCCGCTGCTGTCCGCCGGACAGCGAGGCCACCGGGTCGCCCAGCCGGTCGGCCAGGCCCACGGCGGCCACCGCGTCGGCGACGGCCGCCCGGTCGGCCGGGCGCAGCCTGCGCAGCAGCCCGAGCCGGGCCAGCCGGCCGACGGACACCACCTCGCGGACGGTGGCCGGGACGGCGCCGCTCACCGTGTGCCGCTGCGGGACGTAGCCGACCCGGCCGCGCTCCCGCAGCCGGCCGACCGGTGCGCCGAGCACCGTGACCTCGCCGTCGAGCACCGCGGCCAGGCCCAGCAGGCCCCGCGCCAGGGTGGTCTTGCCCGACCCGTTCGAGCCCAGGACGGCGACCGCCTCCCCGTGCGTCACGGTCAGGTCCACGCCCCGCACGACGGCGACGTCCCCGTAGCCGATGCTGGCGTCCCGGAGGCGCAGGGCCGGCGCGTCGGGGGTCACGAGCAGGACTGCCCCGCCTGCAGGGTGGCCAGGTTGGCCCGCATGACCTCGAGGTAGTCGCTGCCGGCCGACTCGTCGGTCAGGCCCTCCAGCGGGTCCAGGACGGCGGTCTGCACGCCGGCCTCCTCGGCGACGGTCTCGGCGACGGCGGGGTCGACGAGCGTCTCGGTGTAGACGGTGGTGACGCCGCGCTCGCGCACGAGCGTGGAGATCTCGGCCAGTTGCGACGGGTCCGGCTCCTGCGACGGGCTCAGCCCGCTGATGCCGACCACCTCGAGACCGTACCGGTCGGCCAGGTAGCCGAAGGCGTCGTGGCCGGTGACCAGGGTGTCCACGGCGCAGGTCGCGAGGCCCGCCGCCATCTCGGCGTCCAGGGCCGCCAGGTCGCTGCCCAGGGCGGCGGCGTTCTGCCGGTAGGTGTCCGCGCCGTCGGGGTCGAGATCGGCGAGCCGGTCGGCCAGGGCCTCGCCGACGGCGGCCAGCCGGGTCGGGTCCAGCCAGAAGTGCGGGTCGACGGACTCCCCGCCCTCCCCGTCCTCCTCGGCGTGCTCCTTCTCGGCCTGCTCCTCCTCGGCCTGCTCCTCCTCGGCCTGCTCCTCCTCGGCCTCGCCCTCGCCCTCGTGGCCGTGCTCCTCGATCGTCAGCGAGAGGTCGGCGGCCTGGCCGGCGTCCCACGCGGTGTCGGCGGCCTCGTTCGCGGCGGTGTCGTCCAGGGCCGGCTGGAACCCCTCGAGGTAGACGAGCAGGTCGGCGTCGACGACGGCGGCGACGTCGCGCGGCGTGAGCTCGAGGTCGTGCGGTTCCGCGCCCGCGGGGGTCAGCGAGGAGACCGTGACCCGGTCGCCCCCGACGCGCTCGGTGGCCCACTGCAGCGGGTAGAAGCCCGCGACCACGGTGGGGCCGTCCCCG
The DNA here is from genome assembly GCF_048569675.1 of Geodermatophilus sp. CPCC 206100. NCBI lineage: Bacteria > Bacillati > Actinomycetota > Actinomycetes > Geodermatophilales > Geodermatophilaceae > Geodermatophilus > Geodermatophilus sp. CPCC 206100. Next base: position 22,171 of record NZ_JAQISV010000016.1, on the reverse strand, counting down.
CCGGCGCTCCCGGCCGCAGCGCCGCCGTCGTCGCCGCAGCCGGCCAGCAGCAGGGAGGTGGCCGAGGCGGCGGCGAGCAGGGTGCTGCGAGTCGGAACGTTCATGAGAATCATTCTCGCACAGCATCCCGGGGTCGGGGCACCGGGTCCGGCGCGGCCGCACGCGTACCCTCGCGGGCGTGTCCGACGTCTCCGGCCTGCCGCTGATCGGCGCCGCGGCACTGCGTGCCCGCGCCGCCGCCCGGGTGCTGCGCACCCTCCCCACCGACACCAAGGACGCCGCGCTGCGCGCGATGGCCGACGCGCTGGTCGAGCGCACCGACGAGGTGCTCGCCGCCAACGCCGCCGACCTCGAGGCGGCCGCGGCCGCCGGCACGCCCGCGGCGATCCTCGACCGGCTGCGGCTGGACCCCGCGCGGGTGGCCGGGGTGGCCGACGCGCTCCGCCAGCTGGTGGCCCTGCCCGACCCGGTGGGGGACGTCGTCCGCGGGTCGACGCTGGCCAACGGGCTGCAGCTGCGCCAGGTGCGGGTGCCGCTCGGGGTGGTCGGCATCGTCTACGAGGCGCGGCCGAACGTCACCGTGGACGCCGCGGGCCTGTGCCTCAAGAGCGGCAACGCGGCGCTGCTGCGCGGCTCGGCGTCCGCCTTCCGCACCAACACCGCACTGGTCGCCGTCCTCACCGAGGCGGCGGCGAAGGCGGGGCTGCCGGAGGGGTCGATCGAGCTGCTGCCGGCCGAGCGGGAGTCGGTGGGCGAGCTGCTCGGTGCCCGCGGCCTGGTGGACGTCGTCATCCCGCGCGGCGGGGCGTCGCTGATCCAGCGCGTGGTCCGCGAGGCGCGGGTGCCGGTCATCGAGACCGGCGAGGGCAACTGCCACGTGTACGTGGACGCGTCGGCCGACCCGGGCACGGCCGAGGCGATCGTCCTCAACGCCAAGACCCACCGGGTGAGCGTCTGCAACTCCGCCGAGACGCTGCTGGTGCACCGCGACGTCCCGTTCCTGCCGCGCCTGCTGTCGGCGCTGGTGGACGCCGGGGTGACCCTGCACGGGGACGCCGCGGCGCGGGCCGCGCACGACGCCGTCGTCCCCGCCACCGACGAGGACTGGGCGACCGAGTACCTGTCGATGGACATGGCGGTCCGCGTCGTCGACGACCTGCCGGCCGCCCTCGACCACATCGAGCGGTGGGGGAGCGGGCACTCCGAGGCGATCGTCGCCGACTCGGCGCGGGCCATCGCCGACTTCACCGCCGGCGTGGACGCCGCCGCCGTGCTGGTCAACGCCTCGACCCGGTTCACCGACGGCGGGGAGTTCGGGTTCGGCGCCGAGATCGGCATCTCGACGCAGAAGCTGCACGCCCGCGGGCCGCTGGGCCTGCCGGAGCTGACCTCCACCACCTACGTCGTGACGGGCAGCGGCCACACCCGCGCCTGACGCCACCCCGAGCGCCCACCCACCCCACCGCCCCGGCCAGGAGCCGCATGCCCCGCCCCCTGTCGCAGTCGCCGCACTTCTCCTCGGTCGCCGACGTCGGCAAGCGGCTGGCCACCGCCGGGTACCTGCCCGACGCCGCGATCGCGACGACGGTCTTCCTCGCCGACCGGCTGGGCAAGCCGCTCCTGGTCGAGGGGCCGGCCGGGACCGGCAAGACCGAGCTGGCCAAGGCGCTCGCGGCCGCGACCGGGTCGGAGCTGATCCGGCTGCAGTGCTACGAGGGCCTGGACGAGGCGCGGGCGCTGTACGAGTGGAACTACAAGAAGCAGTTGCTGCGCATCCAGGCGGCGCAGGGCAGCGACGGCGCCGACTGGGACACCGTCCACGACGACATCTTCGGGGAGGAGTTCCTGCTCTCCCGGCCGCTGCTCACCGCCATCCGGCGCACCGAGCCGACCGTGCTGCTCGTCGACGAGACCGACAAGGCCGACGTCGAGGTGGAGGGGCTGCTGCTCGAGGTGCTCTCGGACTTCCAGGTGACCATCCCCGAGCTGGGCACCGTCACCGCGGCCCGGCGGCCGATGGTCGTGCTCACCTCGAACGCCACCCGGGAGCTGTCGGAGGCGCTCAAGCGGCGCTGCCTCTTCCTGGCGCTCGACTACCCGTCGGCCGAGCGGGAGCGGGAGATCGTGCTCTCCCGGGTGCCCGATCTCGCGCCGGGCCTGGCCGAGCAGCTGGTCCGCACGATCCGGGCGCTGCGGGCGCTGGAGCTGAAGAAGTCACCGTCGATCTCGGAGACCCTCGACTGGGCGCAGACGCTGCTCGAGCTGGGGCTGGACACGCTCGACGAGACGGCGGTGCGGTCCACCCTGGGCGTCGTGCTCAAGCACGCCAGCGACCAGGAGCGGGCCGCGGCCGAGCTGCGGCTGAACTGATGTCGGCGGCCGGGGCCGGTGGGCCGGCCGGGCGCGACGGGCCGTTCGGGCACGGCGGGCTCGCGGGGCACCTGGACGGGTTCGTCCGGGCCGTGCGGGGCGCCGGCATCCCGGTCGGGATCAGCCAGGCCGTGGACGCCGCGGAGATCCTCACGGTCGTGGACCTGCTGGACCGCGAGCAGCTGCGCCACGGGCTGGCCGCGGTCCTGCTGCAGCGCGCCGCGCAGCGGCCGGCCTACGACGTGCTGTTCGACCTGTGGTGGCCCCTGGGCGACCGGCCGGCGGGCGAACCGGACGCCGATCCGGACGGCGACGGGCCGGTCGGGGCGACGCTCGACCTCCCCGACGGCGGCGTCGACCTGGCCGGGCTGCTGCGCGACCGGCTGGCACGGCTGCTGCTCGACGGCGACGAGGAGGCGCTGCGGCGGTTCGCCCGGGAGGCCGTGGACCGGCTGGGCCGCGCGACGCCGTCGCCGTCCGGGCAGTCCTTCTTCGGCTACCGGGTGATGCGCGCGCTGTCGCCGGACACCCTCGTCGCGCAGCTGGTGGCCGGCCTGCTGGGCGACGGCGAGCGCGGCGGGCTGGCCGAGCAGGTGGCGCGGCAGGCGGTGCGTGAGCGGCTGGCGGCGTTCCGGGCGGCGGTGGAGGCCGAGGTGCGGCGGCGGGCGGCGGCCGAGCGGGGGCGGGACGCGGTCGCGAAGCACGCCGTCCGCCCGCTGGCCGACCAGGTGGACTTCCTGCGCGCGCAGGCCGCGGACCTCGCCGAGCTGCGGCGCACCGTGGCACCGCTGGCCCGCCGGCTCGCCGTGCGGCTGTCCGCTCGGCGGCGGCTGGGCCGCGAGGGCCGGCTCGACTTCCGCAAGACCATCCGAGCGTCGCTGGGGACCGGGGGCGTGCCGGTGGTGACCCACCACCGGCCGCGGAAGGTGCACAAGCCGGAGCTGGTCGTGCTGTGCGACGTGAGCGGCTCGGTGGCCGGCTTCAGCCACTTCACGCTGATGCTGACCCAGGCCCTGCGCGAGCACTTCTCCGGCGTGCGGGCCTTCGCCTTCGTCGACTCGACCGACGAGGTGACCCGGTTCTTCCGGCCGGGTGCCGACGTCGTGGACGCCGTCGCGCGGATCGGCCGGGAGGCCGACGTCGTCGGGTTCGACGGGCACAGCGACTACGGCACCGCGTTGGCGGTCTTCGCCGAGCGCTGGCCGGCGGCGGTCGGCCCGAAGACCTCGCTGCTGGTGCTGGGGGACGGGCGCACCAACCACCGGCCGCCGGGGTTGCCGGTGCTGGCCGGGCTGGTCCGGCGGGCCCGGTCGGCGCACTGGCTCAACCCCGAGCCCCGCCGGTTGTGGGGGAGCGGCGACTCGGCCGCCGACCGCTACGGCGAGGTCATCGACATGGTCGAGTGCCGCACCGCCGCGCAGCTCGCCGACTTCGTCACCACCCTCTGACCGCGATCCGGTCCACGCGGGCCGGTGTCCGGGGGCCCGGTTAGGCTCGGTCGGTGGCAGGACGGCGGATCGGGGTGATGGGTGGGACGTTCGATCCCATCCACCACGGGCACCTGGTGGCGGCCAGTGAGGTCGCGGTGCTCTTCGGCTTGGACGAGGTCGTCTTCGTGCCGACCGGCCAGCCGTGGCAGAAGAGCCACCGGGAGGTCAGCCCGACCGAGGACCGCTACCTCATGACGGTCATCGCCACCGCCTCCAACCCGCGGTTCTCCGTCAGCCGGGTCGACATCGACCGCGGCGGGCAGACCTACACGATCGACACGCTCGGCGACCTCCAGCGCCAGCGCCCCGACGACCAGCTCTTCTTCATCACCGGCGCCGACGCCCTCTCCCAGATCCTGAGCTGGCGCGACAGCGACCGCTGCTTCCAGCTGGCGCACTTCATCGGGGTCACCCGGCCCGGCTTCGACCTCGGTGCCGCGCACCTGCCGGAGGGGACGGTCAGCCTGGTCGAGGTGCCCGCGCTGGCCATCAGCTCCAGCGACTGCCGCGAGCGCGTCGCCCGCGGCATGCCGGTCTGGTACCTCGTCCCCGACGGCGTCGTGCAGTACATCGAGAAGCGCGGCCTCTACCGCTCCCGCGCCGACGCCCGGCCGGCGGCGCGCGAGCGGGCCGACGGCAACGGCGCCGCTCCGCCGTCCGGCGACCGTCCTGGCGATGACCGACCCCCGGCGCCGCCGCCGGGGCAGCAGCCTCCCGACCCCTCGTCCCCCCACCTCCAGGAGGTACCCCGATGACCGCCTCGCCCGAGGCACGGGAGACCGCACTGCTGGCCGCCCAGGCGGCCGCCGACAAGCTCGCGACCAACGTCTCGATCGTCGACGTGAGCGAGCGGCTGGCGATCACCGACGCCTTCGTGCTGGCGGCGGCGCCCAACGAGCGCCAGGTGCAGGCGATCGTCGACGAGGTCGAAGAGCGCCTGCGGCAGCACGGGGTGAAGCCGGTGCGGCGCGAGGGCGTGGCCGAGTCGCGCTGGGTGCTCCTGGACTTCGTGGACGTCGTGGTGCACGTCCAGCACGCCGAGGAGCGCGCCTACTACGCCCTCGAGCGGCTGTGGAAGGACTGCCCGGTGATCCCGTTCGTCGACCGGGCCGCGCCGCCCGCGGGCGGGTCGCCCGAGGCTGGTTCGCCGGACGCCGGTTCGCCCGACGCCGGAGGTCTCGGCGCGGGTTCGTCCGACGCCGGTTCGTCCGACGCCGGTTCGTCCGACGCCGGTTCGCCCGGCGCCGGCTCGTCCGGCAGCCGGGGGACGCTCTCGGCCGATGACGTCGACCCGATGAGCGCCGACCCGACACCGCTGGCCCCGGAGCCCGCCGACGACGGGAGCGTCCCGGCGGAGGACGACACCGACCCCTCCGCCCCGGGCGCGGCCGGCCGGTGAGCCGGCCGGTTCCGCACCTGCCGGTCTCCCGCCTGCTGCTCTGGCGGCACGGGCGGACGGAGTGGAACGCCGCCGGGCGCTTCCAGGGTCAGCTCGACCCCCCGCTCGACGAGGAGGGGTGCCGGCAGGCCGCCTGCGCCGCCCGGCACCTGGCCGACGGGGGGCAGCTCCCGGAGGGCACGGTCGTCGTCTCCAGCGACCTCGTCCGGGCCTCCGAGACCGCCGCCGCCCTCACCGGGCGGCTCGGCGTCCCCCTGCGGCTGGACCCCCGGCTGCGGGAGACGGGGCTGGGCTCGTGGGAGGGGCTGACCCGCGAGGAGGTGGCCGAGCGCCACCCCGAGCAGTACGCGGACTGGCTCGCGGGCCGGCCCGTGCGCGGTCGCGGCGACGAGAACCCCGCGGAGGTCCCGCGGCGTGCCCTCGCCGCGCTCCTCGACCTGCCGACGGCGCCGCTCGCGGTCGTGGTGACCCACGGCGGTACCTCCGCGCGGCTCATGGAGGAGCTGCTCGGACTGGGGCCGGAGCACCGCCGGGTGCTCGGGCCGCTCGCGAACTGCGCGTGGAGCGAGCTCGCCGTCCAGCGCGACCGCTGGCGGCTGATCCGGCACAACAGCGCCGCGCCGACCGTTGCCGCCGGGGCGCGCGCGGTCGGGACGGTGGGCGCCCCCGGAGCCGGAGCCAGTCCGGAGGAGGGTGCCGCGACGGCGGTCGTCGACGGCGCGCCGGTCCAGGACGCCGACGCGGTCGCCTGACGACCGTTCCCGTGGCTCCCGATCGGGGGGCTCCCCTCCGGAGCGAGCCGCCCCGGACCGCCTCCGCGGGTTAGCCTCGCCCGATGTCCGTCGCCGTGGTCACCGACTCCACGGCCTACCTGCCCCCTCCGCTGGTCGAGCGGTACGCGGTCTCGGTGGTCCCGCTGTACGTCGTCATGGCCGGCCGGTCCGGGCGGGAGGGGCAGGACATCGGGCCGGCCGACGTGGCCCGCGCCCTGTCCGTCCGGGGCCAGAAGGTGTCGACCTCCCGGCCCACCCCCGGTGACTTCGTCGCCGCCTACCGGCGCCGGCTCGAGGCCGGCGCCGACCGCATCGTCTCCGTCCACCTGTCCGCCGAGCTGTCGGGCACCGTGGACGCGGCCCGGCTGGCGGCCGCTCAGGTCGGTGAGCACATCGTCACCGTCGTCGACTCCCGCTCGGCGGCGATGGGCAACGGCTTCGCGGTGCTCGCTGCCGCTCGCGCAGCCGAGGCGGGAGCGGACGCCGACCGCGTCGCCGCGGCGGCCCGGGACACGGCCGCGGGCACCCGCACCACGTTCGTCGTCGACACCCTCGAGCACCTGCGCCGCGGCGGGCGCATCGGGTCGGCCGCCTCGATGATCGGCACCGCCCTGGCCGTCAAGCCGGTGCTGCACGTCGTCGACGGCCGGGTCGTGCCGCTGGAGAAGGTGCGCACGTCGGCCCGCGCGCTGGCCCGCCTGGTGCAGCGGGCCGTGGACGCCGCCGGCGGCGACCCGGTGTCGGTGGCCGTCCACCACCTGGTCGCACCCGAGCGCGCGGAGCGGCTGGCGGCCGACCTCCGTGACCGGATCCCGGACCTCCGGGAGCTCTACGTCAGCGAGCTCGGCGCCGCGATCGGCGCGCACGTGGGCCCGGGCGCCGCGGGACTCGTCGTGGCGCCGGCCAGCGGCGTGCCGGCGGACGAACCCGGCGACCGCGCGGCGGAGCAGGGCGGCAACGAGGCGGGGGACCCGGGAGCGGGCTGAGCGGCAGGCGTTCGGCACCGGGGCAGCGTGCCCGGCCGGGGCCCCGCAGGCCGGTTCGCCGTCCACAGCCGGGACCGCTGTCCACAGTCCTCCGCGGCGCCTGCCAGGTGCCGGGGCGACTGCCTACCGTCCGCCGGGTGCGCCTCTCCTCCCGCCGCAGCGACGACGCCGACCTGATCCGCGCCCGGCTGCGGGCGCTGCTCGACGAGGGCGGCCGGACGCCGGGCTGGGTGCCCGACGACGCCCCCGTCGACCCGGGCGGACCGCCGGTCGGCGGGAGCACGCGAGCCGACGAGGAGGACGAGGACGGTGCCGGGCTCCCGGACGGCATCGGGCGCCACCGCACGCCCGGCAGCGCGGTGCGGCTGGATCCGGGCCGCCGGGGCGCGTGGTCCCTGTGGGTCGTCGGGGGCATCGCGGCGCTGCTGGTCGCGATCGTCACCTGGGCCAGCCGGCCGCAGGTCGAGCTCGCCCCGCCCCTTCCGCCGGAGACCACGACAGCCGCCGTCCCGTCGGAGAGTCCACCGGCGGCCGCATCCGTGGCGGCGGACGCGTCGGCCACCGTCGTCGTCTCCGTGGTCGGGCTCGTGGCCCGGCCCGGGTTGGTCACGCTCCCGGAGGGGGCGCGGGTCGCCGACGCCGTCGCCGCCTCGGGCGGCCTGCTGCCCGAGGCGGACCCCGCCACGGTGAACCTCGCCGCGGTGGTGGCCGACGGCCAGCAGATCGCGGTGGGGGTGCCGGGAGCACCGGCAGCCACCGGCGCGGCGGCCGGACCGGGGGGTGGTCCCGGCCCGGTCGACCTCAACGCGGCCACGGCCGCGGACCTGGACGCGCTGCCCGGCATCGGCCCCGTGCTCGCGCAGCGGATCGTCGACCACCGGGAGCAGCAGGGGCCTTTCCGCAGCGTCGAGCAGCTGGACGACGTCCCCGGGATCGGGCCGGCCACGTTCGCCGAACTGGCCGAGCTGGTGCGGGTGTGAGCGGTCCCGCTCCGCGCTGGGCGTGGCTGGACCTGCGGCTGACCCCCGCCGCGGCGACCGTCTGGGTCGGCACGCTCGCGGCGCCCCTCGTCCCCGTGGCCGGCTTGGTCGTCGCCGCCGGTCTGGCGACGGTGGCCGCCGCAGCGGTGGCGCGGCGGCGGGGATCGGCCCGGACGGTCGTGCTGCTGGGCGTGCTCGCGGCGCTGGCGGTCACCTGTGCCACGGCAGCGCTGCGGACGGCGGCCCGCGAGGCCTCGCCCCTCGCCGCCGTGGCCGAGGACCGCGCAACGGTGCGGCTGGACCTCGAGCTGTCCGGCGACCCGGTGCTCGTGCGCGGCGCCGGTCCGTCCCGGGCGGTGGTCGAGGCCACCGTCACCCGGCTCGACGACGGTGCCGACCGCATCCGCCTGGACGACGACGTGCTCCTGTTCGGGCCCGCGGACGAGTGGCTCGGGCTGCTCCCCGGCCAGGAGGTGCGGGTGCGGGCCGCCGTCTCCCCGGGCGACGCGGCGGAGGGGTTGGTGGCCCGGCTGTCGGCGCGGTCCCCGCCGGACCTGCTGGGGCGGCCCCCGTGGGTGCAGCGCGCGGCCGGGGGATTGCGGAACGCGCTGTCCGACTCGGCTCAGCGGGTGCTCGGCCCCGACGCCGGCGGCCTGCTGCCCGGCCTGGTCGTCGGGGACACCCGGGCGATGGACCCCGTCCTCGTGGAGGAGTTCCGCCGGGCCGGTCTCGCGCACCTCACCGCCGTCTCCGGCGCCAACGTGGCGATCGTGCTGGCCGGTGTCCTCGTCCCGCTGCGCCGGCGGGTGGTGGACCGGCGCGTCCAGGCGCTGGTCGCCGTCGTGGCCCTGGCCGGCTTCGTCCTGCTCGCCCGGCCCAGCGCCAGCGTGGTCCGGGCGGCGGCGATGGGTGCGGTCACCCTGCTGGCCCTGGCCACCGGCCGCTCCCGGGCGGCGGTGCCCGCGCTGGGGGGTGCCGTGGCCGTCCTCCTGCTGCTCGATCCCGCGCTGGCGCGGGACGCCGGCTTCGCCCTCTCGGTCGCGGCCACCGCCGCCATCGTGCTCCTCGCGCCGGGCTGGTCCCGGCGGCTGCGGGTGGGTGGCTGGCCCCGGCTGGCGGCCGACGCCGTGGCGGTGGCCGCGGCCGCCGGGGTGGCCACCGCGCCGCTGGTCGCCGGCCTGTCCGGCCTGGTCAGCCCGGTGTCGCTGCCGGCCAACCTGCTCGCCGCCCCGGCCGTGCCGCCGGCGACGATCCTCGGCCTCCTCGCGGCCCTGACCGGGACCGTGGCCCCACCGGTGGGGGACGCGCTGGTGTGGCTGGCCGGGTGGCCGACCAGGTGGCTGGTGGTCGTGGCCCAGCGAGCCGCCGCCCTCCCCGACGGTGCGACCGGATGGCCGGCCGGCACCCGCGGAGCCGTCTTCCTCACCGTGCTGCTGCTGGCCGCCGGGTGGCTGCTGTGGCGGTTCCCCCGCGCCCGGCCGCTGGCGCTGGCCGCGCTGGTGGGGGTGATCGTCCTCGGCTGGCCGCTGCGCCAGTGGGCGCGCGGGTGGCCACCGGACCGCACCGTGCTGGTGGCGTGCGACGTCGGCCAGGGGGACGCCCTCGTGGTGCCCACCGGACCCGGTGAGGCGGTGCTGGTGGACGCCGGGCCGGACGTCGGTGCGGTCGACCGCTGCCTGGACCGGCTGGGCATCGACCGGTTGCCGCTGGTGCTGGTCACCCACCTCGACGCCGACCACGCCGGGGGCCTCGCCGGGGCCCTGGCCGGGCGCGAGGTGGGCGTGGTCGCGACGGGCACGCTGTCCCCCGGCGAGGACCGCGCGGCCCGCCTGGACACCCAGGTGCGACGGGCGCGAGCCGAGCGGGAGGTCCTCGTGCCGGGGGACCGTCGCACCGTCGGCACCGCGACACTGGACGTGCTGGCGCCCGCGCCCGAGCGGGCGACCGCCGCGGCCGCGGCCAACGACCTGTCGCTGGTCGTCCGCCTCACCCAGCGCGGCGTGCGGGTCCTCCTCACCGGGGACCTCGGCGCCGAGGCGGAGGCGCGCCTGGTGGCCGACGGCGTGGACCTGCGGGCCGACGTGCTCAAGGTCCCGCACCACGGCAGTGCCGACGCCGACCGCGGCTTCCTCGCCGCCACCGGCGCGCGGGTCGCGGTGGTGACGGTGGGAGCGGACAACACCTACGGCCACCCGACCCCGCGGGTGCTGTCCTGGTTGGCGCAGGAGGGCATCCGCGTGCACCGCACGGACGTGGAGGGCGACCTCGCGGTGACCGGGGACCGGGGGTCGTGGGGGATCGCCGCCCGGGGGAGGGACGCCGCCACGACGGCGTCGGACGGCGCCAGGGCCACCTCGGGCGCAAGCTCCGCGCCGGAGGTCCGGGCGGCGTCCGCCGGCGCGGTCCGCGCGGGACGCCGGGACCGTCGCAGCGGCGTGACACCATGCCGGTGTGGCAGCAGCACCCCCGGCCCCCACCTCCCGCCTGCGCGCCGTGGTGGGCGAGGAGGAGTTGCTGCGGTCCCGCGCGGTCTCGGCGGTGCGAGTGGCGGTGCTCGAGCGCCACCCCGACGCGGAGCTGCACGAGCTACCGGCCCAGGGCCTCCCGGTCGGTCAGCTCGCCGACGTCCTCGCCCCCTCGCTGTTCGGGGCGCACCGGCTGGTCGTCGTCACCGGCGTGCACGAGGCGGCCGGAGCGCTGTGCGACGCCATCACCGGCTACGCGAAGGACCCCGACCCGGACCTGACGCTGGTCGTCGTGCACCACGGCGGCAAGCGCAACGAGGCCCTGATCAAGGCCCTCACCGCGGCCGGGGCGGCGGTCGACGACTGCCCGAAGGTCAGCTCCGTAGGGGACCGCATCGCCTTCGTGCGCAACGAGGTGCGCTCGGCCGGCGGCCGGATCACCCCGGACGGGGCCTCGTCCCTGGTCGAGGCGATCGGGGCGGACCTGCGGCAGCTGTCGTCGGCCGCCCGCCAGCTGGTCTCGGACTTCGGCGGCACCGTCGACGCCGACGCCGTCGCCCGGTTCCACCGCGGCCAGGCGGAGGTCACGGGCTTCACGGTCGCGGAGCGGGTCCTCGTCGGCGACCGCAGGGGCTCCCTGGAGATGCTGCGCTGGGCGCTGCAGCGGGGGGTGGCCCACGTGCTCATCGCCGACGCGATCGCCGACGGCGTCCGGACCGCGGCGCGGGTCTCCTCGGTCCGCAGCGCCAACCCCGGCGACCTGGCCCGCACCCTGAAGATGCCGCCCTGGAAGGTGAAGAAGGCGCAGGCCCAGGCCCGCGGCTGGAGCATCGAGGGGCTGCAGCAGGCGATCGGCGTGGCCGCGGAGCTCAACGCCGACGTCAAGGGGGCGGCGGCGAGCGCCGACCACGCGCTGGAGCGGGCCGTGCGGCGGATCGTCGACATCCGCGCCGAGAGCGGCCGCGGCCGGCGCTGACCGGACCGGCTCCGGAGACACGAAGAGCCCCCGTCCCGGGCGGGGAGGGGGCTCTACGCGGAGCGGAGCGTCAGGCGTCGAGCTTGGCGACCTGCTTGGCCATGCCGGACTTGCGGTTGGCGGCCTGGTTCTTGTGGATGATGCCCTTGCTCGCGGCCTTGTCCAGCGCCTTGCTGGCGGTCTGCAGGGCGGCGGTCGCGGCCGCGGCGTCCCCGGCGTCGGCAGCGGTGCGGAAGCGCCGGACCGCCGTCTTGAGGGCGGACTTGACGGCAACGTTGCGCTGACGCGCCTTCTCGTTGGTCTTGATCCGCTTCATCTGGGACTTGATGTTCGCCACGCGTGAGCCTCGGGTGTCTCTCGGGAGGGAGTACTTCTGGACAGTGCGTCCGGACGGCGAGCGTCAGCGGACCGGTCTGCCAAGATACCAGCGTCGGCCGCACGACCCCAACCCGCGGGTCTGCCGGCGCCACCCCACGCAATCGGTGGCCGACGCGGCCGGTCGTGGGACGATGGGGGCACTGTGACGACTCCCGCCTACACCGACCCCGCCCGCATCCGGAACTTCTGCATCATCGCCCACATCGACCACGGCAAGTCGACGCTGGCCGACCGGATGCTCGAGGTGACCGGGGTCATCGAGGCGCGGCAGATGCGCGCGCAGTACCTCGACCGCATGGACATCGAGCGCGAGCGCGGCATCACCATCAAGGCCCAGAACGTGCGCCTGCCGTGGACGCCGTCGACCGGCGAGCAGGCCGGCTCCGAGTTCGTCCTCGACATGATCGACACCCCGGGCCACGTCGACTTCACCTACGAGGTGTCCCGGTCGCTGGCCGCCTGCGAGGGGGCCGTCCTCCTCGTCGACGCCGCGCAGGGCATCGAGGCCCAGACCCTGGCCAACCTCTACCTGGCCATGGAGAACGACCTCACGATCATCCCGGTGCTCAACAAGATCGACCTCCCGGCCGCGCAGCCGGAGAAGTACGCCGCGGAGATCGCGCACATCATCGGCTGCGACGCCGACACCGTCCTGCGGGTCAGCGGCAAGACCGGCGAGGGCGTGCCCGAGCTGCTCGACCAGATCGTCACCCAGATCCCGGCGCCGACCGGGCGCGCCGAGGGTCCGGCCCGGGCGATGATCTTCGACAGCGTCTACGACATCTACCGCGGCGTGATCACCTACGTGCGCGTCGTCGACGGCCGGATCGCCGCCCGCGACCGGATCAAGATGATGTCGACCGGCGCGACCCACGAGCTGCTCGAGATCGGCGTCATCTCCCCGGAGCCCAAGCCGGTCGAGAGCCTCGGCGTCGGCGAGGTCGGCTACTTCATCACCGGGGTGAAGGACGTCCGCCAGTCCCGGGTCGGCGACACCGTGACCCTGCTGCACAAGCCGGCCACCGAGTCGATCGGCGGCTACCGCGACCCCAAGCCGATGGTCTACTCCGGCCTCTACCCGATCGACGGCAGCGAGTACCCGCTGCTGCGCGAGGCGCTGGACAAGCTGCTGCTCAACGACGCCGCGCTGGTCTACGAGCCGGAGACCTCCGCCGCGCTCGGCTTCGGTTTCCGCGTCGGCTTCCTCGGCCTGCTGCACCTGGAGATCGTCCGCGAGCGGCTGGAGCGCGAGGCCGGCATCAGCCTCATCTCCACCGCGCCGAACGTCGTCTACCGGGTGGTCATGGAGGACGGCTCGGAGATCACCGTCACCAACCCCAGCGACTGGCCCGAGGGCAAGATCGACAAGGTCTTCGAGCCGGTCGTCAGCGCCACGGTCATCGCGCCCAGCGACTACACCGGCGCGATCATGGAACTGTGCCAGAGCCGGCGCGGCCAGCTCGGCGGCATGGACTACCTGAGCGAGTCCCGGGTGGAGCTCCGCTACACGCTGCCGCTCGGCGAGATCATCTTCGACTTCTTCGACGCGCTGAAGTCGCGCACCCGCGGCTACGCCTCTCTCGACTATTCCGAGGCCGGCGAGCAGGAGTCCTCGCTGGTGAAGGTGGACATCCTGCTGCAGGGCGAGGCGGTCGACGCGTTCAGCGCGATCGTGCACAAGGACAAGGCCTACAGCTACGGCGTGATGATGGCCGGCAAGCTGCGCGAGCTCATCCCGCGGCAGCAGTTCGAGGTGCCCATCCAGGCCGCCGTCGGGTCGCGGGTCATCGCCCGGGAGACCGTCCGCGCCATCCGCAAGGACGTCCTCGCCAAGTGCTACGGCGGTGACATCACCCGCAAGCGGAAGCTGCTGGAGAAGCAGAAGGAGGGCAAGAAGCGGATGAAGATGGTGGGCCGGGTCGAGGTCCCCCAGGAGGCCTTCGTCGCCGCGCTGTCCACCAACGAGTCCACCGCCTCCAAGAAGTGAGCGGCCGCGTCGAGGCGGTCTGCGTCTCCGGCTCCGACCTGCTGCCCCTGCCCGACCGCCGGCCCAACCGCAGCGGCATCGACAAGCGGCCGGTGACCGGCCGGGTCGCCGTCGGCCGGCTCGGCCTCGACGGCGACGTCCAGGTCAACCGCCGCTACCACGGCGGCGAGGGCCAGGCGGTGTACGCCTACGCCCAGGAGGACGCCGACTGGTGGTCCGCCGAGCTCGGCCGGGAGCTCCCTGCCGGCCGGTTCGGCGAGAACCTGCGGACGACGGGCCTGGACCTGACCGGCGCCGTGCTCGGCGAGCGCTGGCGGGTCGGGACCACGCTGCTCGAGGTGACCGACTGCCGCATCCCGTGCGCCAACTTCGAGCGGTTCTGGGGCGTGCCCCGGCTGGTCAAGCGGTTCACCGCCCGCGGCGCCAGCGGGGCCTACCTGCGGGTGCTCGAGACCGGGGACGTCGGCGCCGGCGACCCCGTCGAGGTCGTGCACCGCCCCGACCACGGGATCACCGTCGGCCAGGTGTTCCGGGCCTACACCACCGAGAAGCACCGCCTGCCCGAGATCGCCCCCGCGGTGGCGCACCTGCCACTGCGGACCCGCGACAAGATCGCCGCGAGGATCGCCGCGCGCACCGCCGCGGGCGTCTGACCGCCGCGGGCGGCCCGGCGTCCCCGCGGTCCGGGCGTCCGGCAACGCCCGGGCCGCCCGCTCGTCAGTCGCCGAGGGTGGTGACCAGATCGCTGCGCAGGTCGACCGCGTCGATCCCGCGGTCGTGCAGCACCTTCATCGCCAGCCCCTGACCCTCCCGCAGCAGCCCGAGCGCGAGGTGCACCTCGGTGATCGACCGCGACTTGAGCGCGATCGCCTCGCGCAGCGCCAGCTCGAGCACCTTCTTCGCCCGCGGGCTGAACGGGATGTGGCCGGCGTCCCCGCGGGCCCGGCGCTCGGGGGCGTCCAGGGCCCCGGGACCGAAGGACGCCTCCACCGCCTCCCGGACGGCGTCGAGGTCGATGCCGAGCGTGGTGAGCGCGGCGGCGTCGAGGTCCTCGGCGCCGGTCAGTGTCCGCACGGCCTCGACGACGACGGCGTGCGTGAGCCCGTGCCGGGCCAGGACCCGCGCCGTGGGCGTGTCCGACGGCCGGGTCAGCGCCAGCAGCAGGTGCTCGGTGCCGATCCGACCGTGCCGCAGCTCGCGGGCCTCGGTCTGGGCGCCGACGACGACCTCGCGGGCGCGGGGTGTGAACCGTTCGAACATGGTCAGTCCTTCCGCCGGAGCGGCCCGCGGCCGCGCGCGTACTTCTTGTGCACCGCTTGCCGGGTGACGCCGAGGAGCTGGGCGATCTGCTCCCACGTCCACCCCTGCTCGCGGGCGTTGTCCACCTGCAGGCCCTCGAGCCGCTCGACCAGGGTGCGGAGCGCGCGGACGGCGGTGAGGCCGACCGACGGGTCCCGGCTGCTGGCAGCGGAGGCCACCTGTGCTGGGTCCGCCATGCGGTCAACATAAGTTGACCCGACCGGCGATGTCAACCCAGTTTGACGGACAGGGGTGGCTCAGCCCTCTTCGTGGACCTCGAAGTGGGTGACGGTGACCTCCCGGTCGAGGAGGTAGCGGTCGTCCTCGGGGTAGAAGCGGGCGACCTCGACGTCGTCGCCGGCGAACCCGCGCACCGCGTCCAGCGACGTCCAGAAGCTGAGGGTGACCACCTCGGTGCGCCCGTCGCCGAGGTCGCGGGTGAGCATGTGGGCGGCCACGTTGCCGGGGGTGGACCGGTAGTGCGCGATGCCGGTCTGCTGGATGTAGTCGACGTAGGCGTCACGGTCCTCGGTGCGGACCCAGCCCCGCCACGTGCGGGCGATCACCTCGGCTCCTCTCTCGGTGCCGCTCAAGCGACGGTGGCCTCGACGCCGCCGGTCAGCCGCACCAGGTCGGGATAGGTCACGGAGAACATCGTGAAGTGGTCACCGCCGCCGGCCCACACCAGCGGGTGGACGGCGAGGTCGACGTCGACGACGGTCCGCAGCGGGGCCGGGTGGCCGGTGGGGGCGACCCCGCCGACCTCCTGGCCGGTCGCCGCGGCGACGAACTCCCGGCTCGCCCGGCGGACCCGGGACGCGCCGACCAGTGCCGCGACCTCGCCGGTGTCCACGCGGTGCCCGCCGCTGGCGAGCACGAGCAGGGGGTCGCCGTCGGCGTCGAACACCAGGCTGTTGGCGATGGCCCCGACCGCGCAGCCGAGCGCCTCCGCCGCGGCGGCCGCGGTCGGCACCGGCACCTCGAAGCGCCGCACCTCCGCCGGTACCTCGGCGGCGCGGAGCGCGGCGACCACCCGCTCGACGGGGGTCACAGCGTGAAGACGATCTTTCCGGCGGTCCTGCCCTGCTCCATGCGCTCGAAGCCCTCGCCGGCCTTGGTCAGCGGGAGCTCGACGTCGATCACCGGGCGGACGCCGGTGACCCGGCACAACTGCACCAGCGACTCCAGCTCCGCGCGGGTGCCCATCGTCGACCCGACGACCGACAGCTGCGTGAAGAACACCCGGTTCAGCTCGGCGCCGGGGTTGAACCCGGTCGTGGCGCCGGAGATGACGATGACGCCGCCCGGACGCAGCGACTTCACGCTGTGGCTCCAGGTCGCCTCGCCGACGGTCTCCATGACGCCGTCCACCCGCTCGGGTAGCCGCGCCCCGGTCTCGAAGGCCTGGTCCGCGCCGAGGGCGAGGGCGGCCTGCCGCTTCTCCTCGCTGCGCCCGGTGACCCACATGCGGAAGCCGGCCGCCCGGCCCAGCGACACCAGCGCGGTGGCGACGCCGCCGCTGGCGCCCTGCACGAGCACGGTCGCGCCCGGCCGCAGCCCGGACTTGACGAACAGCATCCGGTAGGCGGTCAGCCAGGCGGTCGGCAGGCAGGCGGCTTCGGCGAAGGACAGCTCGGTCGGCTTGGGCACCAGGTTCCGCCGGGGGACGGCGACCCGCTCGGCCATCGTGCCCTGGTGGAGCTCGGAGAACAGCGTCCGCTTGGGGTCCAGCGTCTCGTCGCCGGTCCAGCCGGGGCTGACGACGACGCCGTGCACGACGACCTCGTTGCCGTCCTCGTCCAGGCCCGCGGCGTCGGTGCCCAGGATCATCGGCATCCGCTCCTGCGGCAGGCCCACCCCGCGCAGGCTGAACAGGTCGTGGTGGTTGAGGGAGGCCGCCTTCACCTGCACCGTCGTCCAGCCGTCCGGGACCTCCGGCTCGGGGCGTTCGCCGATCTCGAGCACGGAGAGCGGGTCCTTCGGAGCAGGCGTCGAGACGAAGGCAGCGAGCATGCCCCGGACGCTAACGGAGCCGCCCCCCACCTGCGACGCCGGTCACGTCCGGCGTGATCGCTACCGGACGACGACCGTGAACTCCCCGCGCGGCACGAACTCGCCGATCACCGGGGCGCCGGGCACCTCGCCGCCGAGCAGGAGCCCGCCGGAGGTCTGCGCGTCGGCCAGCAGCAGCGCCTCGTCCTCCGGGACCGCCGACAGGTCCGCGTGCGGGCGCACCCAGTCCAGGTTGCGCCGCGTGCCGCCCGAGACGTACCCGGCGGCCAGCGCCTCCCGCGCACCGGCGAGGTAGGGGACGGCGGCGGCGTCGACGACCGCGGTGACCCCGCTGGCCCGCGCCATCTTGTAGAGGTGCCCCAGCAGGCCGAAACCGGTGACGTCGGTCCCGGCGCGGATGCCGGCGCCGACGGCGGCCCGGCCGGCGTCCCGGTTGAGCGCGGTCATCGAGGCCACCGCCTCCTCCGACACCTCGCCGGTCGCCTTCATCCGGCTGTTGAGCACCCCGACGCCCAGCGGCTTGGTCAGCGACAGCGGCGTCCCGGCGACGGCGGCGGAGTTGGTGATCATCCGGTCGACGTCGACGACGCCGGTCACCGCCATCCCGTACTTCGGCTCGGGGTCGTCGATCGAGTGCCCGCCGCCGACGTGGCAGCCGGCCTCCTGGGCCACCTCCAGGCCGCCGCGCAACACCTCGGCGGCGAGCTCGGCCGGCAGCACGTCCCGCGGCCAGCCGAGCAGGTTCACCGCGACGACCGGGGTGCCGCCCATCGCGTAGACGTCGGAGAGGGCGTTGGCCGCGGCGATCCGGCCGAAGGTGTGCGCGTCGTCCACCACCGGGGTGAAGAAGTCCGTGGTGAGCACCAGGCCCTGCCCGCCGGCGATGCGCACCACGGCCGCGTCGTCGCCGTCGTCCAGCCCGACCACCAGCTCGGCGGCCGGGTCGCGCGGGCCGGTGGCCGTCAGCCCCGCGACCACCTGCTCGAGCTCGCCGGGCGGGATCTTGCAGGCACAGCCCCCGCCGTGGGCGTACTGGGTGAGCCGGATGCGGGTGGGTGCGGTGGTCACGGCCCGACCGTAGTCCCGCCGCAGGTCGCGGCCCTCTCGACGTCCGGCCGGCCGGCCGCCAGCATGGGCGCCCCCGGGAGGAGCCCGTCGATGTCCAGGTCGCTGCTCGCCGTCCTGCTGGTGCTGCTGGCCGCCTGCTCGTCGCCGGACGCCGCGGCGCCCGCCGCGACCGCGAGCCCGACGCCGGCTCCTCCCGCGAGCGGGCCGCCGCGCTCGCCGCTGTTCGACCAGGCCCTGCACGACGAGCTCCTCGCGATGGCCGAGCGCGACCAGAGCGGCCGCACCGGCGGCGCCGACCTGGAGGGCGACGACCCGCGCACCACCCGGCTGGCCGCGATCCTCGACGAGCACGGCTGGCCGACGTTCGACCTCGTCGGGGAGGACGGCGAGGACGCGGCGTGGCTCATCGCCCAGCACTCCGACCAGGACCCCGCGCTCCAGCGGCGGGCGCTGGAGCTGCTCCGTCCGGTCGTCGCCGCCGGCCAGGCGTCGCCGGGCAACCTCGCCTACCTGGAGGACCGGGTCGCGGTCGGGGCCGGCCGGCCGCAGCTCTACGGCACCCAGGTCGGGTGCGGTCCCGGCGGCCCGGCGCCGGCGACCCCGATCGCCGACGAGGCCGCGGTCGACGAGCGGCGGGCCGCCGCGGGGCTGGAACCGCTGGCCGACTACCTCGCGGAGATGGCCGAGATCTGCGCCGGGGAGTGAGGCAGGTGGCCGCTAGGGCCGGCCGCCCGGGAGGACGACGAGCCGCGGACGCTCCCGGCCGGGCCGGGCGGCGGGAACCGGATCGGCAGCCGGCGGACGGCGCAGCGCCCGCCCCGCGGGGTGACCGGGCGACGGGGGGACCCCCACGTCGCCCGGGTCGCGCCCCGGCGCGGTCTCGCCGGTGAGGTCCAGACCCTCGATGCGGTCGGCCCGGAACCACCGCGGCGCCTGCCGCTCCCGGCACCAGGCGACGAGGAACCAGTGGTCGGCGGTGCGGGTCAGCAGCTGGGGCTCCACCTCGCGCCGCGACGCCCGGCCCGTGCCGTCGCGGTAGCGGAGCACCACGACGCGGCGCGACTCGACCGCGCGCTCCAGCGCCGCGCGGACCCGCTCGGCGGAGCCGGCCTCGGCGCTGACCCACAGGCTCGCGGCCAGCAGCTGGGCGCGCCGGCGTGGATCGGGCTCGAGGGCGTCCAGGACCTTCTCCAGGGCGCCCCGGCCGGCGTCGGCGTAGGGGCCCTCCGGCTGCGCGGCGAGGGCGACGGCGACCGCCGCTGCCTCCTCCGGCGTCAGGGTGACCGGCGGCAGGGGAGCGGCGCTGCGGGGGTCGGTGCGGCTCACACTGCGAGGGTGGCACTGGGCACCGACATTCCCGGGACGTAGGGTGCCCGGCGGAGGCGTCAGGGCGCCTGGTGGCCCCCGCGGCCTCTAAAGCCGACGTGGCCGAGCATCTCGGTCAGGCGGGTTCGATTCCCGTCCGCCTCCGCCACACGTCCGTACTGCCCGGTCGATCGGCCCGCCCGGCGCATACGCTCCGCAGTCGATGAGCGCCGACCCGCGGCGGCAGGTGCCGCGCACCGACACGCTGCTCGCCGAGCCCGCCCTCGCCGCCGCGGCCGAGAGGCTGGGCCGCGAGCTGGTGAAGGCCGCCGTCCAGGAGGTCCAGCAGCAGGTCCGCGCGGGCGCGGTGGCACCCGGCGCGGCGGTGGCTGCCGTCCTGGCCGGCCTCCCCCCGACTCCCGGCAGCCTGCGGCCGGTGCTCAACGCCACCGGCGTGCTGGTGCACACCAACCTGGGGCGCGCTCCGCTGTCGCCGGCCGCCGTCGAGGCGGTCACGGCCGCCAGCGGCACCACCGACGTCGAGCTCGACCTGTCCACCGGCCGCCGCGGGCCCCGCGGGGAGGCCGCGATCTCGGCCCTGCTCGCTGCCGTCCCCGCGGCCGAGGCGGCGATCGTGGTCAACAACTGCGCCGCGGCGCTCGCCCTGGTGGCGACCGCCCTCGGCGGGGAGCTCGTCCTGGCCCGCGGCGAGCTGGTCGAGATCGGCGACGGCTTCCGCATCCCCGAGCTGCTCGCGGCCACCGGCGCGCGGCTCCGCGAGGTGGGGACGACCAACCGCGTGACCCTCGACGACTACCTGGCGGCCGTCGGCGACAGCACCGGGGCGGTGCTCAAGGTGCACCCGTCCAACTTCGTGGTCCGCGGCTTCACCCGGGCGGTGCCGGTGGCCGAGCTGGCGGGTGCGTTGGCCGGCCGCGGCGTGCCGCTCGTGGCCGACGTCGGGTCCGGGCTGCTGCGGCCGCACCCGGTCCTCCCCGAGGAGCCGGACCTGCAGACCACCCTCGCCGACGGCGCCGACCTCGTGCTGGCCAGCGGCGACAAGCTGCTCGGCGGACCCCAGGCGGGGCTGGTCCTCGGCCGGGCCGCCCTCGTGCAGCGGCTGCGCCGCCACCCCCTCTACCGGGCGCTGCGGGTCGACAAGACCACCCTGGCCGCGCTGGAGGCGACGCTGCGCGGCCCGCTGCCGCCGGTGCAGCAGATGCTCGCCGCCGACGCGGCGGTCCTGCGCCGGCGGGCCGAGGCGCTGGCCGCCCGGCTGACCGCCGGCGGGATCGACGCCGAAGCCGTCGACTCCGAGGCCCGGGTGGGCGGGGGAGGAGCACCCGAGCACCCGCTGCCCAGCGCCGCCGTCGCCCTGCCCGCCGGGTACGCCGAGGCGCTGCGTGCCGGCAGCCCGCCCGTCGTGGGGTACGTCGCCGGCGACCGCACGCTGCTGGACCTCCGCAGCCTGCCCGCCGCCGCGGACGACGCGCTGGCCGCCGCGGTGCTGGCCGTCGCGGGGGAGGTGGCGTGAGCGCCATGGACGTCATCGCCACCGCCGGGCACGTCGACCACGGCAAGTCGACCCTCGTGCGCGCCCTCACCGGCATGGAGCCCGACCGGTGGGAGGAGGAGCGCCGCCGCGGGCTCACCATCGACCTCGGCTTCGCCTGGACGACCCTGCCCTCGGGACGCCGGCTCGCCGTCGTCGACGTCCCCGGTCACGAGCGTTTCATCGGCAACATGCTGGCCGGCGTCGGCTCGGTGCCCGCCGCGCTCGTGGTGGTCGCCGCGGACGACGGGTGGTCGGCGCAGACCGCCGAGCACGTCGCCGTCCTGGACGCCCTCGGGGTGCGCTCGGGGCTACTTGCGGTGACCAAGGCCGACCTCGCCGACCCCGCCCCCGTGCTGGCCGACGCCCGCCACCGGCTGGCCGCGACGTCGATGGGGGAGGTGCCCGCGGTGGCGGTCAGCGCCGCCACCGGCGCCGGCGTGCCCGAGGTGGCCGCGGCGCTCGACGCCCTGCTGGCCGGCCTGCCCGCCCCCGACCGCGACGCCCCGGTCCGCCTCTGGATCGACCGCGCCTTCCCCATCACGGGCGCCGGGACCGTGGTCACCGGCACGCTCGCCGCCGGCGCCGTCACCCCCGGGAACCGGCTGCGCCTCGGGGACCGCGAGGTCGTGGTGCGCGGCGTGCAGTCGCTGGGCCGGCCGGTGGAGCGGGCGGAGGCCACCGCCCGGGTGGCGCTGAACCTGCGCGGCGTCGCCGTCGAGGACCTCGCCCGGGGCGACGCCCTGCTCACCCCCGGCGCCTTCCGCACCGCCACCGACGTCGACGTCACGCTCGGCCGGGAGCCGGAGGACCGGCTCCCGGCCGAGGTCGTCGTGCACATCGGCTCCGCCGCGGTCAGCGCCCGGCTGCGCCCCCTGGAGGGGACGGCGGTGCGGCTGCGGCTGGCCGCGCCGCTGCCGCTGCGGGTCGGCGACCGGCTGCTGCTGCGCGACCCCGGGGCCCGCCGGGTGCTGGGTGCCGACGTCCGGGACGTCGACCCACCCGAGCTGCGCCGGCGCGGCGCGGCGCGGCAGCGCGCGGCCGAGCTGGCCGCCCAGCCGGCGGGGGACGCGGGCGCGGCCGCCGACCTCGGCCGCCGGCGGGGGGTCCGCGCCGCGGACTTCACGGGG